>NZ_NGFN01000081.1 GCF_002148965.1 Streptomyces swartbergensis
TGGCGACGGTGACCCGGGTGGCGCCGGGACGCAGCCTCGCCGGGTCCACGGTGAGCGCGTCGCCCTGCAGCGTCGTTCCCGGCGCGGCCGGCTGGTTGTAGAAGACGAAGTCGCCGTCGTCCCGCACTTTTCCGCCGTCGTCCGTGACGAGCGCGGACACGTCGAACGGGCCGGGCACCCGGACGGTCACCGCCCCGCCCGGCAGCGGCAGATTGCCACCGGGGACCAACTCGTTCATCAYGCCCCCCTGCTGTCGTCGTACCGGCCTCCCCCTGGGGACGCGGATGCCCGGACAACGGCCGTGGCGGCGCGAGGGTTCCCTCGTCAGCCGGGCCCACGCTTGCGAAGCCGACGTCCGCCTGGGGGAGGCGGCCCCCACACCGGCACGGTCGTACTTCGTCCTCGACCCGCGCCGACGGCAGGTCAGACACACCGAGGCCACCCGCACAGCGTCGCAGGCCGCACCACTACGGTGTCGTACGCCGGGACGGCACGGAACATCCGACCTGCTCCCGGCGGCTCCGCGACGCTGCGGGATCTCTCCCCCTGACACCGCCCGCCCGTGCATACCGGCCGAAGGAGCGCCCACGATGCCACGCACCGCACGCCCCCGCCGCCGCACCGCCCCGGCCGCCCTCTCCTGCTGCCTGGTGCTGGGCTGCGGTTCCGGCGGGACACCCCAGGGCGACGATCCGGCCCCGCCGACCAGTGCCCCGACGGGGACCGGGTACGGCGTGGTCACCTGGGCCTCCTCCGCCGACCGCGTCGGCGCGGCGGCCGACGGCCGCGGCTACCGGCTGGTCGTGCGCACCAGCGTCGGCGGCACCGGCCTCAGGGTGCGGCTGTCCAACGCCTTCGGGGACCAGCCGGTGACGTTCGGCAACGTCCACGCGGGTCTCCAGCGCGACGGAGCCGCGCTCGTCCCCGGCAGCAACCGGCGCCTGACCTTCGGCGGCGCGCGCTCCGTCACGGTCCCCGCCGGCGGCATCGTCTACAGCGACCCGATGCCCGGCCACGTCCCCGCCGCGAGCAAGCTCGTGGTCAGCCTCTACGTCCCCCGGGCGGGAGGAGCGCTCACCGGGCACTGGATGGCGATGCAGACGTCGTACACCGCCGAGGGCGACCACACCGCGGAGGAGAGCGGCGCCAACTGGGGGCAGCGCACCGGCTCCTGGTTCTACCTCGACGCCGTCACCGTGCGGCCCCGGCCCGCGGCGGGCGCCGTGGCCGCCCTCGGCGACTCGATCACCGACGGCTGGCAGTCCACGACCGGCCTCGACCGCCGCTGGCCCGACCACCTCGCCCGCCGGCTGCGCACGTCCCCGGTGACGACCGTCGAGGGAGTGGCCAACGCGGGCATCGCCGGCAACAAGGTCCTCACCGACGGCCCCGGACAGAGCGCCCTGAACCGCCTGTCGCGGGACGTGCTCTCATTGCCCGGCCTGCGCACGGTGTTCCTCTTCCAGGGTGTCAACGACATCAAGGCCGAGCCCGGCGCCACGGCCGGCGAACTCATCGACGGGTACCGCACGCTGGCCGACCGGGTGCACGCGGCCGGGAAGTGCGTCGTCGCGGCCACGATCGCCCCCTACAAGGGCTGGCGGGAATGGGACCCGGCCGGGGAAGCCGTGCGCCAGGAGGTCAACACCTTCATCCGCAGCAGCGGCGAGTTCGACGCGGTCACCGACTTCGACCGCATCCTGCGCAGTCCCTACGATCCCGAGCGGATCCTCCCCGCCTTCGACGGCGGCGACCACCTGCATCCCAACGACAAGGGGATGCGGGCGATGGCCGACGCCGTCGACCTGGAGAGCCTCGACTGCGGGACTCGCTGACCCGGGTCAGGGACACGCCCCTGCCGGCCGGCGGCCCGCCGGTCAGCCGGACGCCGACGGCTCCGGGGTGATCAGACCCTCCCGGTAGGCGATCGCCACCGCCTCGCCACGGCTCGACGCGCCCAGCTTGGCGAGGATGTTGGAGACGTGGACGCTGGCCGTCTTGCCGGTGATGAACAGCTCCTCGCCGATCTGCCGGTTGCTGCGGCCGAGCGCGAGCAGCCGCAGCACCTCCTGCTCGCGTGCGGTGAGCACCCCGGCGCGCTCGTCGGCGTCCGGCGTGTCCGCCAGGCGGCCGCGCCGGACCAGGGCGTCCGCCTGCTCCCGCAGCGGCGTGGCGCCGAGGCGGTCGGCGGTCTCCCGGACCTCGCGGGCCTCGGCCGCCGCCTCCTCGCGACGCCCGGCCGCCACTAGGGCCTCGGCGTACCGCAGCCGGCAGCGCGCCTGCTCGTAGACGTCGCCGTAGCCGAACGCCGTCACCGCCTGAGACCAGGCCGCGGCGTCCGGCCCCGAGACGGCCCGGATCCACTCCGCCTCGGCACGGGCCAGCCACGCCTGCCCCTCGGGGCCCTGGGGAGCGCCGTCCTCGCCGTGGATGGCGGTGGCCCGCGCCAGCTCCACCAGTTCGGCCGCGGTGTCCGTCCAGCGGCGGGCCCTCGCCGCGTCGCCGGCCGACCGCGGCTCGGCGGCCGCGTCGGCCACCGCGGACAACGCCAGGGCGGCGAGCCGGACCGTGACGTCCGGGCGGGCGCCCGCCCCGTCGGTGAGGGCCGCGACCGTGGACCGCGTCCACCGCACCGCGTCCTCGGGATCACGGCGCAGTGCCGCGGCATCAGTGAGCGCGATGCCCGCGACCAGGACGGCCATCCAGTCGAAGGGCCCGTCCAGCAGGGCACGCGCCCGGTCGGCGGCCGTCATGTCGCCCCGGGCCAGGGCGACATACAGCGCGGGACCGACCGTGTAAGCGCCGGCGGTCGGCAGCAGCTCGGCATCGGCCGCCGCCGCCCGCACACACTCGTCCCAGCGGCCCAGCACATGCAGCACCACCAGCCGCAGGTACCGCATCTCCAGCGGATACGGGGACGACAGCAGCCCGGCGCGCCGGGCCCGGTCCAGACCCTCCGTCAGCCAGGGCACGCACTCCGCCAGCGCCCCGGACTCGTAGCTGCCCATGGCCAGGTTGAACAGGGCACGCAGCTCGACGGCCGCGTTGCCCGAACTGCGGGCCAGCTCCCGGGCCCGCAGCAGTCGCTCACGGCCCTCCGGGCCGCGCCGCCCACCTCGGTCGACGACAGCCAGGGAGACCAGCAGGTCCGCCTGGGCGTCGGTCATCCGCAGTTCCTCGGCCACGCTCAGGGCCCGCCGGGCGACCCGCAGCGCGGTCTCGTTCCCCCCGACGTGGCGTGCGGCCATGGCATGCGTGGCCGCCGCCCACACCCACGTACGCGACGGCGGATCCTCGGGGATCATCGCCAGGGCCTCGCTGCTGTAGGCGAACGCCGACGTCAGGCTGTCCACGCTCAACAGGTTCCCGGCGAGGGTGTAGCGGACCCGGGCGGCGAGTTCGGAGTCGGCGTCCTGGCCGAGCTCCGCCAGCGCGGACCGCGTGAGGGAGACCGCCCGGTGCAGCTCCCCGGCGTGCGCGGCCGCCGCCGAGGCCCGCAACGTCAGCGTCACCCGGTCGACCCCTCGGCCCGACGGCCGCGCCTCCGCACCCACCGCCGGCCACAGGTCGAGGGCCGTTTCGAGATGCCGCTGTTCCTCGGCCGGCGCGCCCACCCGCTGGGCGTGGTCGGCGGCCTCCAGGGATGCGGTCAGCGCCTCGGCGAGGTCGTGGCTCTCCCGGAAGTGGTGGGCACGCTCGGCGGCGCTCTCCGCGGCCCGGCCCCGCCCGGCGAGCAGCCGGGCGAACGCGCCGTGCAGCCGCGCCCGCTCCCCGGGGAGCAGATCGGCGTAGACGGCCTCACGGGCGAGGGCGTGCCGGAAGGAGTACGTGTCGTCGTCCCCGGCGACGAGCAACTGCCGCCCCACCGCCTCGCGCAGCGCCGACTCCAGCTCCTCCTCGGGAAGCCCGACCGCCTCCCGCAGCAGCTCGTGCTCCACCCGGCGCCCGGCGACCGCCGCGGTCCGCAGCACCTGCTGCGCGGTGTCGGACAGCTGCTCGAAGCGGATCAGCAGCACATCGGCGAGCCCGCTGGGCACCCCACCGGACTCCGTGTCCGTCGCCGCGAGCAACTCCTCCGCGTAGAAGGCGTTCCCCTCGGCCCGCTCCACGATCCGCCGCACCGTGGCCTCCGCCAGCGGACGCCGTTCGAGCTGCCGCACCAGCCGGGCCACATCGGAATCGCCCAGCGGCCGCAGCTCCAGCCGCTCCACGGCGGGCAGCCGTATCAGCTCCGCGAGCAGCGGCCGTAGCGGATGGCGACGGTGCAGGTCGTCCGCCCGGTATGAGGCGAACACCGCCAGCCGGTGCCGCAGAACACCCCGGCCGAGCAGAAACCGCAGCAGATCCCGCGACGACTGGTCGGCCCAGTGCAGATCCTCCAGCACGAGCAACAGCGGCGCGACACCCGCCACATCGGCCAGCAGCCCCGCCATCCCCTCGAACAGCCGCAACCGCCCGTCGACGTCCCGCGCGGAATCGCTCCCGGCCCCCAGCATCCGCCCGACCACGGGATGGGCGGCCAGAGCGGCAGCGAACCGCTCGTCGGCGGCGAGCACGCCCAGGATCTCGGTGAACGGCAGATAGGGCAGACCGACGTCACCGAGGTCCACGCAATGCCCGGTGACCACGGTCATGCCGGCCTCGGCCGCCCGCTTCCCGACCTCGTCCAGCACCCGCGTCTTGCCGACACCGGCGTCCCCGGCGATCAGCACGGCCCGTGCCTCACCCCCGCGCGCACGCCCCAGCACCCTGGAGAGCCGCGTGAGTTCGGCATCCCTCCCGACAACCGGCGTAACAGATGAAGCCTGCGGCACAGAACCAACCTTCTTTTCAGGGGCGCGGGGCTGTGACATTGTGCGGCTCCGCCGCGGGGCGCGAGCAACCACAAACAACCTGCAGCCGCCACCGAACATCAAGCCCCGAGCTCTCAGGCCCGCAACACCTTCGCCCAATCATCCGGCACCCGCCCCGCAGGCCCCGGCGCAGGCTGATCCGCAGGATGACTCACCGGCGCGGCCAGCTCCGGCCCCGACTCGTACAACTCGTTCGTCGAGTAGTCCCAGTACCAGCCCTCACCCGGCTCGAAGCTCTGCACCAACGGATGCCCCGACTCCCTGAAATGAGCCGTCGCATGCTGCGCGGGCGAACTGTCACAACACCCCACATGCCCGCACTGCGCACACCGCCGAAGGTGGAACCACCACCCCCCGGCAGCCTCGCACTCCGCACACCCGCTCCCGCTCGGCGGAACACTCGGGTCGATCCCGTTCTCACCACTCATGCCGACTCCTCCTCGACCACTGTCAGCGGAAGCAGCACCTGGAAGCGCGTGTCCCCCGGCTCCGACTCCACCTGGATGCTCCCGTGATGCTTGTTGACGACGATCCGCCAGGAGATGTCGAGCCCGAGCCCGGTCCCCTCACCCACCGGCTTCGTCGTGAAGAACGGGTCGAAGATCCGCCCCCGGTCCTCCGCCGGGATACCGACGCCCGTGTCCCGGAACTCCACCAGCAGCCGGTCGTGGTCCCGGGCCGTCCGCACGGTCAACGTCCCTTCCCCGCCCGCGCTGTTCATCGCCGCGACCGCGTTGTCGATCAGGTTCGTCCACACCTGGTTGAGTTCCGCCGGGTACGCCGGGATCCTCGGCAGCGTCCGGTCGTAGTCCTTGACGACCTTGATCTGCCGACCGATCTTGCCCGACAGCATCAGCAGGGTGCTGTCGAGCAGTTCGTGCACATCGGCGTTCTGGAAGGGCGCCCGGTCGAGCTGGGAGTACTGCTTGGCGGCGTCGACGAGATGCGAGATGCGGGTGGTCGAGTCGTTGATCTCGTCCATCAACAGCTCGGTCTCGACGGTGTAGTTGAGCCACCCGATGGCGCTCGGCAGGAGCTCCTCGTCCACCGCCGCCGCCACCTGGTCCAGCCAGTCCTCGTCGAGACCGGCCTGCACGAAGGCGGGCGCGATCCGCCAGCCGTCCGGGATGCCGTGGTCGTCGAGCCAGTCGCTGAGCGCGTCCTCGCGGTCGGAGGCCTCCAGCGGACTCAGCGTCGGGGCCTTGGCGACCCGCTCGGCGGTGCGTTCCTGGAGGTCGATGAGGTTCGCCATGACCTCGGGGGAGTACGAACCCTGCGCGATGATGGCCAGCTTGTGCCGCATCTTGCCCACCCGCTCCCGCAGTGTCGCGGTCGCCCGTACGGCCGCCGCCGCGGGGTTGTTGAGCTCGTGGGTGAGGCCGGCGGACAACGAGCCGAGCGCCAGCAGCCGTTCGCGCTGCCCGATGGCCCGCTGGGTGTTCTTCGAGCCGAAGAACAGCCCCTCCAGCAGATGCACCGCCATCGGGAACCACTCCTGCATGATGCCCGCGAACGTGTCGGCGGGCAGCACGAAGAACCGCGTCGGCTCGGTGACGCGCATGGAGTTGTTGTAGACCTGCCGCACCCGGTCGCCCAGATAGGCCTGCATGGACCCCGCGTACACCCCGCGCTGGGAGGTCCGGGTCACCTCCACGTCGTCCCCGCCGACCCGGCGGTACAGCACGACCGTGCCCTCCAGCAGCACGTAGAAGCAGGTGGCGGGTTCGCCCTCGGTGTAGACGGGGCCGGGTTCGAACTGTTCCACCCGCCCCTCGGCGCACAGCCGCCCCAGCTGCTCGGGGGTCAGCTTCTCGAACAGGAACAGGGAGCCGATCTCCTGCGGGGCGCACGGCAGGGGTTGCCCGCTCATGACTGCTCCAGATACCGGTGGACGAGCATCACGGCCATGGCTCCCTCTCCGACGGCGGACGCGACCCGCTTGGCGGACTCGGAGCGGGCGTCACCCGCCACGAACACGCCCGGCACATTGGTCTCCAGGTGGTACGGCGGCCGGTCCAGCTCCCAGTCCTCCGGCGGGCGGCCGTCGGCGGTCAGGTCGGGCCCGGCGAGGATGAACCCGCGTTCGTCCCGCAGCACCGTCCCGTCCAGCCAGCCGGTCAGCGGGGCCGCGCCGATGAACACGAACACCCACTGCGCGTCGACCCGTTCGGTCTGACCGCTGTCCACGTCCCGCAGGGTGAGCTGCTCCAGATGGCCGTCGCCGTGCGCCGCCTCGACGACCGTGCGGGTGCGCACCTGGATGTTGGGGGACTCCTCGATCTGCTGGATGAGGTAGTGCGACATGGACGCCGCCAGCGACTCGCCGCGCACCAGCAGGGTCACCGACTTGGCGCCCCGTGACAGGTACATCGCCGCCTGCCCGGCGGAGTTGGCGCCGCCGACGATGTACACGTCCTGATCCTGGCAGGAGGGGGCCTCCGTCAGGGCCGATCCGTAGAACACCCCGCACCCGGTCAGGTCCTCGCAGCCGGGCGCCTCCAACTGGCGGTAGGACACGCCGGTCGCAAGGATCACGCTGTGCGCGGCGATCGCCGAGCCGTCGGAGAACCGTACGATCCGGGCGGCGCCGTTGGCCTCCAGCGCCGTCACCTCGCGCGCGGTGAGGATCTCGGCGCCGAACTTCGCCGCCTGCCGCCGCGCCCGGTCGGTGAGCTGGGCTCCCGACACGCCGTCGGGGAAGCCCAGGTAGTTCTCGATGCGTGAGCTCTGCCCGGCCTGCCCGCCGGTCGCGGACCGCTCCACGAGCACCGTCCGCAGCCCCTCGGAGGCGCCGTAGACCGCCGCGCCGAGCCCGGCCGGACCGCCGCCGATCACGACGAGGTCGTAGAACTCGGCCGTCGGGGTCGTCGCCAGCCCGACCCGGGCGGCGAGGTCGACGGCCTCCGGTTCGACCAGCGGTGTCCCGTCCGGCGTGATCACCACCGGCAGCCGCATCCCGTCCGCACCGGCAGCGGCCAGCAGCCGCCGCCCCTCCGGCTCGTCGGAGGAGTACCAGCGGTACGGCACCTGGTTGCGGGCCAGGAACTCCCGGACGTCCGAGGAGCGCGCCGACCAGCGGTGCCCGACGACCTTCGTGCTGGGCACGGGCCGGTGGTCACCGGCCCGCCATGCCTGGAGCAGATCGTCGAGGACCGGGTAGAGCTTCTCCTCGGGCGGGTCCCACGGCTTGAGCAGGTAGTGGTCGAGGTCGACGACGTTGATCGCGTCGATCGCCGCGTTCGTGTCCGCGTACGCCGTCAGCAGCACCCGCCGGGCACCCGGGTACACGTCCAGGGCCTGTTCGAGGAACTCGATGCCGTTCATCCGCGGCATCCGGTAGTCGGCCAGGATCACGGCCACGAGATCGCCGCGCAGCTTCAGCTCCCGCAGCGCGTCGAGCGCGGACTCGCCGGACTCCGCGCGCACGATCCGGTACGACGCGCCGTACCGCCGCCTCAGGTCCCGGGCCACGGCCCGGGAGACCCCCGGGTCGTCGTCCACGGTCATGATGACGGTCCGCGCCGCATCGGCGGCCTGTGCCATACGTCCCCCACACCGGGCGGTCGACTCACGGCACGGCACCCCGGGGCACCGCGCCGACCTCCGCCCATCGTATGTTCGATCGCCGCGGTGCGCTCCGATACGGAGATCAGCTCCGGCGGGCCCCCAGCACGCAGAACTCGTTGCCCTCCGGGTCGGCGAGCGTCACCCAGCTCTGCTCGCCCTGCCCGACATCGGCGTGCCGCGCGCCGAGCGCCAGCAGGCGGGCCACCTCGGCCTCCTGGTCGTCGGGCCGGAAGTCGAGGTGGAGACGGTTCTTGACGGTCTTGCTCTCCGGCACCGTCGTGAAGAGCAACCCCGGCAGCCGGTCCGGGGCGGGCCGGATCTCGAACTCGTCGGGTGCGTCGTTCACCACGGTCCAGCCCAGCGCCTCGGCCCACCAGCGGCCCAGGGCCACGGGATCGGCCGAGTCCACGATTACCTGCTCCCACTCCAAGGTCATGCGGGCAGAGTAGTGAAGACTGATCATCGTCGCAGTGACATTTTCACAAGGAGGCAGCCGGATGACACGCCCGATCACCGCAGGGTTCGACGGATCGCAGGAGAGCCTCGCGGCCCTCGCCTGGGCGGCCCGCGAGGCGGTGCGGCGCGACCGGCCGCTGCGCGTGGTGCACGCCTGGCGGGTCCAGCCGCAGGAGGCGCTCGGAGCGGGGATCACCGGGGACGCGGACAGCCAGGCCGAGTGGGTGCACGGCGCGGTGACCGAGGCTGTCGGGACCATCGCCGAACGGCACCCGGACCTGGAGGTGACCACCGACGTCGTGGAGGGCGCGGTCGTCGACACCCTGGTCGCCGCGGCTGCCGGTGCCGAGCTGCTGGTGCTCGGCTCGCGCGGCCACGGGCCGATCGTCGGTTTCCTGCTCGGCTCGGTCGGCCAGCAGGTCATCGCCGAGGCCACCCGGCCCGTCGTGCTCGTCCGGGCCGGTGACCAGCCCTCGGTGGAGGCCGCCGGGCGGGAGGTCGTCGTGGGCCAGCAGGGCGACCCGGAGGACAGCGCCGACGCGCTGCGGTTCGCGTTCGAGACCGCTGCCGCGCGCGGGGCGACCGTGCGGGTCGTACGGGCCTGGACCCTGCCGCCCGTGTTCGCCTACAGCCCGGGCTCCTTGAAGCTCCTCGACGAGGCCGGGGGGCTGGAGCCGTACGAGAAGAAGTCACTGGCCGCCGCGGTCCGGCCGTGGCGGGAGCGTTTCCCCGACGTGCCGGTGGAGGAGCACGTCGAGATGGGCAGCGCCGGGCAGGTGCTGCTGTCGGTGGCCGGGACGGCCCAGCTGATGGTCGTCGGCCGGCGTGCCCACCGCACGGCCGTCGGCGCCCGGATCGGTTCGGTGGCGCACGGGATGCTGCACCACGCGGACTGCCCGGTGGCCGTGGTCCCGCACGGGTGACGGCGGCTGTGGCTCACTCCGCCGTCGGCTGAAGCGTCTTGCGGGCCTTGGGGAGGATGTTCTTGATGTAGTCCTCGACCGCCGTTTCGATGCCGATGTCGTGCTGGGCCCGCTCGGACATGTACCAGCGGTGTTCGAGGAGCTGGTGGTAGATCTCCGCCGGGTCCATCGAACCGCGCAGTTCGGGCGGCACCGCCCGCACGGTCGGCCGGAACACCTCCCGCACCCAGCGGTGGGCCAGCACCTCCGGGCGGGCGCCATGGGGGTCCCCCCTGTTCGAGCGAAGCCGAGAACTTGGGGGAGGGTCGCCCGGGGCGTAGTCGTCCTGGGTCGCCATCCAGCTCTCCAGGTCGTTCAGCAGCCGCCGGGCCTGGTTCTCCTCGGCGTCCAGCCCGGTCAGGCGCAGCAGCTGGCGCTGGTGGTGGCCCGCGTCGACGACCTTGGGCACGAAGGTGACCGTGTCGCCGTTCGAGGCGTGCTCGATCTGCATCTCGGCGACGTCGAAGCCGAGGTCGTTCAGGCGGCGTATCCGGCGCTCGATGTAGTGGTACTTGCCGGCCGGGTAGACGGACGTGCGGGTCAGTTCGTCCCACAGGCCGCGGTAGCGGGCGCAGATCTCCATGCCGAACTCGATCGGGTCCACCGACGGGTGCAGCGCCCCGGACGCCTCCAGGTCCAGCAGCTCCCCGCTGATGTTCACGCGGGCGAGGTCCAGGTCGTACTCGCGCTGCCCGGAGCTGAGCCGCGGATGCAGGTCACCGGTCTCGGCGTCCACCAGATACGCGGCGTAGGCGCCCGCGTCGCGCCGGAAGAGGGTGTTGGACAGCGAGCAGTCGCCCCAGGCGAACCCGGCCAGGTGCAGCCGCACCAGCAGCACGGCGAGCGCGTCCATCAGCCGGTGCATGGTGGCCGGGCGCATGGTCGTCTCGAACATCGAGCGGTACGGCATCGAGCCGCCCAGGTGCCGGGTGATCAGCACGCTCTCCAGCGGGGCGCCGTCCGCGTCGGTACGGCCGGTGACCACGGCCAGCGGGTCCACCGCCGGGATGCCGATCCGGTCCAGGTCGCGCAGCAGCCCGTACTCGCGCTGCGCGGGCCGCTCGGCCAGCTCCTTGACGGCGATCACCTCGTCGCCGGCCCGGGAGTAGCGCACCACGTGCCGGGAGATACCGCGCGGCAGCGGCACCAGGTACTCCTCCGGCCACTCCTCCAGGGGCAGGTCCCACGGCAGCTCCAGCAGAAGCGCGGGATGCTCCGGGTTGGTCGCGCTGATCTGAAGTGCCATGGGCCGGGTGTCCTTGTCTCGCCGCTGATCGTCACCTCAGATTAGAGGGCGCGCTCCCGGGCCCGGTGCGCGGCGTCCTCCAAGGAGCCGCGGTGGACCGGACCGTGCCCGGGCAGCAGCAGCTCGCCCTCCAGCTCCGCGAGGACGTCCAGGGAGGCCACGGCACGGGGGCGCTCGTGGTGGAACATGTCCGGCAGGAGCTGCGGCCCCTCGACCCGCGAGGTGGGGTGCCCGCTGACCAGGGCGTCGCCGGAGACGAGCACACCGGTGCCCGGCAGGTGGTAGGCGCAGTGCCCGTCGGTATGGCCCGGCGTGTGCACCGGCACGGGCCGCCCGGGCAGGTCCAGGGCGCCCGCCGCCGGGAACGGCTCGGGGGCCGTGACGGGGTTGTGCATGGTGCCGCCGGAACGCAGCGCGTGCACGGCCCACGGCAGCACCCCGGGGCGCCAGCCGTTCCTCAGCACCGTCCCGAGGGACACCTGGTGCAAGAACTCCCGGCGCGCGTGCGGCACTTCGGCCTCGTGCAGGTACACGGGCGTGCCGTATCTCTCGCGCAGGTACTCGGCGGAACCCAGGTGGTCGTTGTGCGCGTGCGTGATCAGCACCGCCGCGACCGCCTCCGGGGAGCTTCCCACCCGAGCGAGCGAGGCGAGGAGCTGCTCCCGGTCGCCGGGGTAGCCGGTGTCGACCAGCGTGACGGCGTCCCCCTCCGTGAGGATCACCCAGTTGGTGTTGGAGCCGTGCACCAGGTAGGTGCCGTCCGCGACATGGTGTACGTCCGCCCGCATGATCGCCCCGCGTTGGTGTGGTCCCAGCCCGACGAGAGAAGGAAAGCAGACCCCACGGCGGGTGGTATGGCCGGGTCCGCCTCAACGGACCGGCGGGTCATGGTCGTTCGGGCTCAGTGCACGCCGTGCGGGCGGAACTGGATGCTGATGCGCGGCTCCGTCGCGCGGGTGCTCTTGGGAACGGAGTGCTCCCAGGTGCGCTGGCAGGAGCCGCCCATCACGATCAGGTCGCCGTGGCCCAGTGGCCGGCGCACGGTGTCGCGGCCGCCCCGCATCGGGCGCAGCAGCAGGTCGCGGGGCGCTCCCACCGACAGGATGGCGACCATCGTGTCCTCGCGTGCACCCCGCCCGATCCGGTCGCCGTGCCAGGCCACGCTGTCCCGGCCGTCTCGGTAGAAGCACAGCCCGGCCGTCGTGAACGGCTCGCCCAGTTCCTCGCCGTAGTGGGCGCTCAGCGCGTCGCGCGCCTCGGTCAGGACCGGGTGCGGCAGCGGGTCCTCGGCGCCGTAGAAGGCGAGCAGCCGGGGGACGTCGACGACGTGGTCGTACATCGTGCGCCGCTCCGCCCGCCACGGCACCTCGGCGGCGAGCTGTTCGAACAGCACGTCGGAACCGCTGAGCCACCCGGGCAGCACGTCGAGCCAGGCGCCGAAACCGAGGTGGGTCCGGCGGATCCCGTCGAGAGGCCCGAGCCGCAGCTCGTCCGTCTGGTCGAAGAGGGAGCCCTGGAGGTGCATGGTCCCAGGGTACCTCGTAATCGAATACTTGTTCCATGGGAATGCTGGGGCTTTCGATGCATCGGTGTATCGAATACAGTCACGTATTGAAAGGAGGCCGGACATGGGGGAGGGAACGACCGGGCGTGTGACCAGGCGCCGTGTCCGCACCCGTGCCAACCTCCTGGACGCGGCGTTCTCCGTGTTCGCGGCCAAGGGCTTCGGGCACGTCTCCATCGAGGAGGTCTGCGAGGCCGCCGGCTACAGCAGGGGCGCCTTCTACTCCAACTTCTCCAGCCTCGACGAGCTGTTCTTCGCCCTCTACCAGGAGCGGGCCGACCTGATCGCGGAGCAGGTGGCCGGGGCCCTCGCCCTCGACGGGCCCGGCCTCGACGTGCCGGCCGCCGTGGACCGCGTCACCGACGTGCTGCTCCTCGACCGGGACTGGCTCCTGGTGAAGACGGACTTCCTGGTGCACGCCGCCCGCGACCCGGACGTGGCCCGGAGCCTGCTGGAGCACCGCGCGCGGCTGCGGCGGGCGATCGCCGACCGGCTCGCCCGGGCCCGCGGGCACACCGCGCTGCCCGCCGTGCTGGGCGACACGGACGGCGCCGCCCACGCCGTGGTCGCGGCCTACGACGGCGTCACCACACAGCTGCTGCTGGACGGGGACGTCGAGCACGCCCGCGCCTGGCTGAAGCAACTGCTCACGGCCCTGCTGACCGACGGCAGCGGCACTCCCGATCACCGGCAGAACTGAAGAAGGGAACGTCGCCATGGACGCCGACGTCATCGTCGTCGGAGCGGGCCTCGCCGGCCTGGTCGCGGCACACGAACTGACCAGCAGGGGCAGGAGGGTCGCCCTCGTCGACCAGGAGAACGCCGCCAACCTCGGGGGTCAGGCCTTCTGGTCCTTCGGCGGGCTGTTCCTCGTCGACTCGCCGGAGCAGCGGCGGTTGGGCATCAAGGACTCCTTCGAGCTCGCCTGGAGCGACTGGCGGGGCAGCGCGGGCTTCGACCGGCTGGACGACGAGGACTCCTGGGCCGTGCGCTGGGCGCGCGCCTACGTCGAGTTCGCCGCGGGGGAGAAGCGGTCCTGGCTGCACGGGCACGGCATCACGTTCCTGCCCACCGTCGGCTGGGCCGAGCGCGGCGACCTCACGGCGCACGGGCACGGCAACACGGTGCCCCGCTTCCACATCGCCTGGGGCACCGGCACCGGCGTGGTGGAACCCTTCGTCCGCTACGCCAAGCAGGCCGCGCGCGACGGACTGCTCACCTTCCACCACCGCCACCGCGTCGACGAACTGGTCATGCGGGACGGCAGCGCCCGCGGGGTGCGCGGCACGGTCCTGGCCGAGGACTCCTCGCCCCGGGGCGTCGCCTCCAACCGCGACGCCATCGGCGAGTTCGAACTCACCGCCCAGGCCGTCGTCGTCACCAGCGGCGGCATCGGGGCCAACCACGACATCATCCGCCGCTACTGGCCCGAGCGCCTGGGCACCCCGCCGCGGGAGATGGTCACCGGCGTACCGGCCCACGTCGACGGACGGATGCTCGACATCAGCGCCGAGGCGGGCGTACGGCTGGTCAACCGCGACCGCATGTGGCACTACACCGAGGGCCTGCGGAACTGGGACCCGATCTGGCCCGGCCACGGCATCCGCATCCTGCCCGGACCGTCCTCGATGTGGTTCGACGCCCTCGGCCGCCGCCTGCCCGGGCCGTACCTGCCCGGCTACGACACCCTCGGCACCCTGAAGCACCTGCGGACCACCGAGGACATCGCCGGGTACGACCACTCCTGGTTCGTCCTCACGCAGAAGATCATCGAGAAGGAGTTCGCCCTGTCGGGCTCCGAGCAGAACCCCGACATCACCGCCAAGGACCGCGCCGGTTTCCTGAAGGAACGCATCCTCGGCAAGGGCGCGCCCGGGCCGGTCGACGCGTTCCTGCGCAAGGGCGCCGACTTCGTGACCGCCCCCAGTGTCGAACAGCTCGTCGAGAAGATGAACGAGCTCACCGACAAGCCGCTCCTCGACGCGGCCGGGATCAGGCGCCAGATCGAGGCCCGCGACCTCCAGATCGCCAACCCCTACGCCAAGGACGCCCAGGTGCAGGGCATCCGCAACGCCCGCCGCTACATCGGCGACCGCCTCGGACGGGTCGCCACCCCGCACCGCATCCTCGACCCGGCGGCCGGCCCCCTGATCGGCGTCAAGCTGAACATCCTCACCCGCAAGACGCTCGGCGGCATCCAGACGGACCTCGACTCCCGCGCCCTCGGCACCGACGGCAAGCCGGTGGAGGGGCTGTACGCGGCCGGCGAGGTCGCCGGATTCGGCGGCGGCGGTGTCCACGGCTACAACGCGCTGGAGGGCACCTTCCTCGGCGGCTGCCTCTTCTCGGGGCGGGCGGCGGGCCGGGCGGCGGCGAAGCAGACCGCCTGAACGTGCCCGGACGGCCCGCCTCCTCAGCTCCGCACGAGGCGGGCCAGCACCGCGGCGTGGCTGCGTTCCGGCGTCTTCGACGCGGTCAGCAGCGTCACGTCGCCCTTGCGGACCAGGTCACGGACGTGGTCGAGGAGCTCGGCCGCCTCCTCGGCGGCGAGTTCCGCCTCATACCGCCCGGCGAACTCCTCGTACGAGCCCTCGCCGGCGTGGTACCAGCGGCGCAGCTCCGTCGACGGGGTGATCGCCTTCGGCCACTCGTCCACCCGCGCCGCGTCCTTCGCCAGCCCCCGCGGCCACAGCCGGTCGACCAGGACGCGCATGCCGTCCTCCGGCTCGGGCGGATCGTAGACGCGGCGTACGCGGACGCTCATGCTCGGCCCCCTTCTGCTGCGACGGGCGAGTGTGCCGCGAGCGTAACCCCGGCCGGGCGCCGGCACCCGTCCGGGCCGAAGGGCCGATTCCGCTCGCGCCGAGCGGGTACTCCGTCCGCCTGACGGCGTCGAGGGAGGAGGACACGACATGAGTGGATCGGACGACCTGCCGGTCGTGCGCACACTTGCCGAGCTCACGGAGCTGGTCGAACGGCACCAGGGTCTGTACGTCCGCTGGTCGCGCGGCCCCGCGACCGATCTCCGCGACGTGTCCAGCACCGACGATCTGACGGGCGTGTCCATGCCGGGCCTGTCCGCCAACCCGCTCGACGTCGAGGACTGGTGGGAGGACCGGCCCGTCCGGGTGTGGGTGGCGCGTCGTCTGCACGACTACGCCCATCTGCCGCACGAGAAGGGGCCGGGTGTGCGGGCCTGGGTGCTCGCGGGGCAGGAGACCTCGCGCGGACCCGACAACGAGCCGCTGGTCACCGACGCCCGGCCGATGTGCTGGATCGACCAGCAGGTGATCGACGAGGCGAAGGCGGAGGTGTCCCGGCAGGAGAACCCCTGGGGGTCGCTGCGCCGCAGCTGAGGCTCCCAGGGGGAGTGGGGGCGCCGACCGGAGCGGCGCCCCCATGTGGCGTGGGTGGGGGCGTCAGCCGGAGCGCCGCCGGGCCGCCGCCCGCCGCTTCAGCGCTCGCCGTTCCGTCTCGCTGGTCCCGCCCCACACACCGATGGACTGCCCCGTGTCCAGCGCCCACTGCAAGCACTGCTCCTGGACGGGGCAGCGTCGGCATACCGCCTTGGCCTGCTCGGTCTGCAGCAGGGCCGGGCCGGAGGTGCCGATCGGGAAGAAGAGCTCGGGGTCCTCGTGCCGGCAGGCAGCGTGGTCTCGCCAGTTGTCCATCGAAGTCACCTGCGATCGCAGTAGAAACGTGCCCGTTCGGATGATTGCTCCTTTTCGGGTCACCTGTCGACGCGTGGTGAAACAGCGCGGCTCCGGATACGCTCACTGCTCGCGCATGCCCCAGGGCGAGCCGTAAGCGGTCAGCAGGTCCAGGAACGGGCGGGCGGGGAAGGCCTCCGGGCCGAGCACACCCGCGCCCGACCAGGCGCCCGAGGCGAGGAGTTCGAGCGCGACGACGGGGTTCACGGCGGTCTGCCACACCACGGCCTGGGAGCCGTACTCCGCCATGGACCACTGGTTGTCGACCACGTGGTAGAGGTACACCTCGCGCGGCTTCCCGTCCCGCACGCCCCGCACCCACGTGCCCGCACACGTCTTCCCGCGCATCCGTTCGCCGAGCGTCGCCGGGTCGGGCAGGCACGCGGCGACCACGTCCCGGGGCGAGACCGCCACCGGACCGTCCGGGCCCGGCACGGTCACCGGGTCGGTGCGGTCCAGACCCAGCAGGCGCAGCGTCTTCAGCGTCTCGACGAACTCGCGGCCCAGGCCGTACTTGAAGGTGACGCGGCGCGCGTCGACCCAGCGCGGGACGAGCAGCACCTCCTCGTGCTCGACGTTCACGCACTCGACCGGGCCGATGCCCTCGGGGAAGTCGAACACCTCGGGCTCGCTGAAGGGTTCGGTGGTGAACCAGCCCCGGCCGGCCTCGTAGACGACCGGGGGGTTGAGGCACTCCTCGATGGTGGTCCAGATGCTGAACGAGGGCGCGAAGTCGTAGCCGTCGACCGTCAGGTTCGCGCCGTCGCGGACGCCGATCTCCTCGATCTCGTCGAAGAGTTCGTCCGCGGCGTACCGCGCGAAGACGTCCGACAGGCCCGGCTCCACGCCCATGCCGACGAGGGCCAGCACACCCTCCTTCTCCCAGTCGGCCGCCTGCGCGAACTGCTCGTCGCCGAGCCTGACCCCGCACTCCTCGTACGGCCGCTCGGCGTGCGGCCGGGACAGTGACATCGCCATGTCGACATACGTGGCGCCCGCGGCGCGGGCCGCGCGGAACAGCGGCATCACGAACCGGGGATCGGTGGCGTTGAGCAGCACGTCGCAGCGGTGCCGCGCCAGCAGCCCGGCCACTGCCGCCTCGTCGCCCGCGTCCACCTGTCCGGCGGTGAACCGTGCGTCACCGCCGAGCGCCGTGACCGCCGCCTCGGCCCGGCCCCGGTCGTAGTCGGCCACCACCATCGCCTCGAAGAAGGGCCGCCGGGCCGCGATCCGGGTGATCGCGCCGCCCACGCCCCCGGCACCCACGAGCAGTACACGCATGTCAGAAACTCCCCTTTTGTGAAGAACGTGGCGCGCCCTCGGGGAGATACAACGTCGCCCCGTGTTCTAAGGTCAATGGCGTTGGCATAAGGAGCCGCGGTGGAGGGAGCCCGTCGTGCCGAAGCCCGTGGTGCCCGAGGGGAAACGCCGCCGGCGCAGGCCCACCAAGAGCGGCACCGTGCTGTCCGAACAGCTCATCGTCGAGACCGCGCTGCGCATGCTGCGCGAACACGGCAGCGCGGGGCTGACCGCCCGCAGGCTCGGCCTGGCCCTGGACGCCGACCCGAGCACGCTCTACCGGTACTTCCGGGGCATGGACGATCTGACGCTCGCGATCGGCGACGCGCTGATCGGGCAGGCGCTGCGCGGCTGGGCGCCGACGGGGGAGTGGCGGGCGGACCTGCGGGCCGTCGGGCTGCGCATCCACGCCGCGTACGTGGAGCATCCGCAGGCGGCCGTGCTCACCGCGAGCCGCGTCTCGGGCCGGGCCCACGAACTCGCGGCCGACGAGGCCGTCCTGGACATCCTGCGCACGGCGGGATTCCCGCTGCCGGACGCCGTGCGCGTCTACCACGCCTTCGTCGACACCACACTGGCCTTCGCCGCGCTCGACGCCGCCTCCCTGGCCCTGCCCAGCGCCTCGCTGCGGGCCGACGAGGAGATGTGGCGCTCGACGTACGCCCGCCTGCCCGCCACCACCCACCCCCGCATCGCGGAGGCGGCACCCCTGCTCGCCACCCGCATGCTCACCAGCGCCTGTCCGACCGCCCTCGACATGCTGCTGGACAGCGCGGCGGCCCAGCTGGACGGCGTCCGGGAGTAGGGCGTCACGCCAGCAGCGCCTCCCCGGCGGTCGCCGTCACCGTCTCGGCCACCTGCGCCAGCGCGGGCGAGTCGAGCTTCCACTGCTGCCAGTACAGCGGCACGTCCACCGTCCGGCCCGGGGCGAACCCGACCAGCCGTCCGGTGCGCAGCAGCGGGTCCGCCTGGGCCTCGGGCACCAGGCCCCAGCCCAGTCCGGCGGCCACGGCCTCGACGAAACCCTCCGAGGTCGGCACGTAGTGCCGCAGCGCGCTGGCGCTGCTGCGCCCCCGGGTGAGCCGGCGCACGAAGCCGTCCTGGAAGTCGTCCCGCCGGTCGAAGGCCACCACGGGCAGGTCCGGGAGCACCTGCTCCAGCGGCCCGCCGAGGTGGCGCGCGGCGAAGTCCGGCGCGGCCACGAGGAGGTAGCGCATCCGTCCCAGCGACCGGACGGAACAGCCCGGCACGGGATCCGGCGACGAGGTCACCGCGGCCATCACCACCCCCTCCCGCAGCAGCGCCGCCGTGTGGTCCTCGTCCTCACGGCGCAGTTCGAAGTAGAGCCGCAGCTCCTCCGGTACGCGCGTGAGCACCCGGAGGAACCAGGTGGCCAGCGAGTCCGCGTTCACCGCCACCGAGATCCGGGTCGGCTCCCCGGCGCCGCTCAGCCCGAGCTCCGCGTACGCGTCACGCTCCAGCCGCGCCACCTGCCGGGCCAGCCGCACCAGCACCTCGCCCGACTCGGTCGGCCGCACCGGCTTGGTCCGCAGCAGCAGCACCCGCCCCGTGCGCTGTTCCAGCGCCTTCACGCGCTGGCTGATCGCCGACGGCGTCACATGCAGCGCGGCCGCCGCCGCGTCGAACGTCCCCTCGTCCACGACCGCGAGCAGGGTCCGCACCTGGTCCAGAGGCAGATCGGTCATCACGCGCGCTAATGATACGTAAGAATCTTTAGCTGTACCTGAGCTGCGCCTGTCCGTAGCGTCACGGCCATGACCAGCACCTTCACCGCCGCAGCCGCGGGATTCGGCACCGGCCTGTCCCTCATCGTCGCCATCGGCGCCCAGAACGCCTTCGTCCTGCGCCAAGGGGTCCGCCGCGAGGCCGTCCTGGCCGTCGTCGGCATCTGCGCCCTGTCCGACGCCGCCCTCATCACGCTCGGGGTCGGCGGCATCGGGGCGGTGGTGGTGACGTGGCCGGGCGCGCTGACGGTGATCGGCTGGATCGGCGGCGCGTTCCTGCTGTGCTACGGCGCCCTGGCCGCCCGGCGGGTGTTCCGGCCGGACGGCGGCGCGCTGCGGACGGACGGGGCGGCGGCCGGGTCGCGGCGCCGGGCGGTGCTCACCTGCCTGGCGATGACCTGGCTCAACCCGCACGTCTACCTCGACACCGTGTTCCTGCTCGGCTCCGTCGCCGCCGACCACGGCCCGCTGCGCTGGACGTTCGGCCTCGGCGCCGTGCTGGCCAGCCTGTGCTGGTTCGCCGCCCTCGGTTTCGGCGCCCGGATGCTCGGCCGCTTCCTCGCCGAGCCCGCCGCCTGGCGGGTCCTGGACGGCCTGGTCGCCGCCACCATGATCGTGCTCGGTGCCGTGCTCATCGCCGGAAGCTGAGACCGGCCGCCGCGCGCCCGGCGACCGGTGCGATAGTGATCCCCGCCCAGAAAGATGTAGCGGACATCGAGGAAGCGGCGAGTGGACACGAGCGACAGCAAGACGGCGGAGCAGGACCCGGAGCCGCACGCGCCCCGGCGGCGCTGGGCCATGGACACCCGCCCCCTGCGCCGCCCCGCCTACCGGCGGCTGTGGGGCTCGACCATCGTCACGGCCGTCGGCAGCCAGCTCACCGCCGTCGCCGTGCCCAAGCAGGTCTACGACATCACCGGCTCCTCGGCGTGGGTCGGCGGCGCGAGCCTGGCCGGCCTGGTGCCGCTGATCGTGTTCGCGCTGTGGGGCGGGGCGATCGCCGACAGCATGGACCGGCGCAAGCTGCTGCTGATCACCAACAGCGGCATCGCCGTGACCTCGCTGCTCTTCTGGTTCCAGGCCTTCACCGGCCTGGAGTCGGTGGCCGCGCTCATGGTGCTGCTCGCCGTGCAGCAGGCCTTCTGGGGCCTGAACGCACCGGCCCGCAGCGCCTCCATCGCCCGCCTCGTCCCCGAGGAGGAGCTGCCCGCCGCGGGCGCCCTCGGCTCGACCGTGATGCAGACCGGCCAGGTGGCGGGCCCGCTGCTCGCCGGTGCCCTCATCCCCGTCGTCGGACTGCCCGAGCTGTACCTCATCGACGCGCTGGCCCTGTGCGTGACGGTGTGGGCGGTGTACCGGCTGCCGTCGCTGCCGCCCCTCGGCACGGCGGTCCGCCGCGCGGGCGTGAAGGAGATCGCCGCCGGTTTCCGCTACATCTCCGGGCACACCGTGCTGCTGCTGTCCTTCCTCGCCGACATCATCGCCATGGTCCTCGGCATGCCCCGGGCCCTGTTCCCGCAACTCGCAGCCCAGACCTACGCGCCGTACGGCGAGGGCCTGGCGCTGGGTCTGCTGTTCGCGGCGATCCCCATCGGTGCCGTGCTCGGCGGACTGTTCTCCGGCACCTTCTCCCGGGCCCGCCGGCACGGCTGGATGGTCATCGGGTCGGTGGTCGTCTGGGGTGCGGCCATCACGGGCTTCGGGCTGAGCCGCAACCTGTGGGTGGGAGTGGCGTTCCTCGCCGTCGCCGGGGTCGCCGACATGGTGTCGATGGTCTTCCGCGGGGCGATCCTGCTGTCCGCCGCGACCGACGAGATGCGCGGGCGCATGCAGGGCGTCTTCACCGTTGTCGTGGCGGGCGGCCCGCGTCTCGCCGACGTGCTGCACGGCACCGCGGGCTCCGCCTTCGGCCCGCGTACCGCCGTCGCGGGCGGCGGGCTGCTGGTCGTCGCCGTGATGCTGGCGCTGGCCGCCGCCGTACCGGCGCTGCGGCGCTACCGCGTCTGACGTCTCACAGGGCGCCTCGCCGGTGCAGGGTGTACTGCTCCATCAGCTTGCCCCGGGTCATCTCCAGCCGGTGCGCGAGCACCTCGGCGACGTTCCGCACCAGCGTCAGCCCGAGCTCCGGGTCCTCCTCGCACAGTGCCAGCACGGACCGCGCGTCGAACTCGTAGGCGCGTACGGGGCTGAAGGCCACCGCGCCGAAGTCCCAGGTGTACGGCGGGAACAGCCAGGACCAGCCGAGCAGGTCGCCCGCGCCGAGGCTGGCCACGGTGACCCGCTGGAGCGAGTTCACCTGCTGGTCCAGGGAGACCGCGCCGGAGCGGATGACCCAGAAGCGGTCGGCCGTGCCGCCCGCCTCGAAGATCCGGGTGTCCTCGGGGAAGGACACCTCCCGGGCGAGCGTCATCAGACGCTGCCGCTGGGGCGGAGGCAGGGCGGTCAGGAGTTTGATCGCTTTGGTCATGCGGAGCTCCTCGCCGGGCGGTCGACTTCCGGTGCTTTCCCTACGCCCATTTCAGCCGCTGGCGGGGTCGCGGGCACCTCGGCGTGCAGAACTTTCCCGGGGCATGAAAAAGCCCTGGCTGGACGGGGGAGACCAGCCAGGGCCGTAAGCGGTGGTGCGGAGGACGGTGAGTCGACTCTGTCACCACGTATGAATGAACCGTAAACCATCCAGGGGGCGAACGCGCACCCGGGACCGGGTTGCGTGACCCGTTTCACTTCAGTCCGCGTCCCCGGCGAGGACCCGGACCGTCTCCAGCTCCGGGTTCGTGGGGTCGGGCAGGTGCATGCCCGCGGCCAGTCCGGTCCGCAGGTACGCCAGCACCGGCTCGGTGAGGCGCTCACCCGGCAGGACGGCCGGGATGCCGGGGGGATACGGCGTGATCATCTCCGCCGCGACCCGCCCGGCCGCCCGCGCCACCGGCACGTTCTCGGCCGGGCCGAAGAACGCGTCGCGGGGCAGCACCGCCTGTTCCATCCGCAGCTCCGCGGGCGACGGCACCTCCACCCGCGGTGCCCGGGGCAGGTCCCGCGCGGCCCGCGCCAGGTCCCGCAGCGCCTCCAGCAGCTGCCCGGTCGTCTCCCGGTCGTCGCCGTGGGTGATCTGCGCGCCGATGCGGCGGTGGTCCACCAGATGCGCGTCGATCTGCCGGTGCTCGCGCAGCCAGTCCGCCGCATGGAAGCCCGTGATCCCGAGCCCGGCCAGGTCGATGACGCCGGGCAGCGGGTCGAGGTCGTCGGAAAGGCCCGGGCCGCAGAAGTCGTCGCGGTCGTTGACGTGCAGCCCGTCGATCTCCTCGATGGCGGACCGGACCTCGGCCGCGAGAGCCAGCGCGCCGCCCATCAGCTCCTCGCCGTGCAGCGCCATCTGACGCCGCCAGCCGTCCAGACCCGCGAAGATCAGCACCGACGGGCTCGTGGTGCCCAGCAGGTCCGCGCGCATCCCCAGTAGCGCCGGCGGGACCAGATCGCCCTGGAGATGGAAGACCGAGCCCTGCTCCAGGCCGCTGCCCATCTTGTGGATGCTGGTCACGCAGATGTCCGCGCCCGCGTCCATCGCCCAGGACGGCAGATCGGGGTGGAACGGCAGATGCGCGCCCCAGGCCTCGTCCACGATCAGCGGCCGCGAGCGCCGGTGGCACGCCTCGGCGACCGCCCGCAGATCCGCACAGCCGCCGTACGGCGTGGGGCTCGTGACCAGCGCACCCCGTGCGTCCGGGTGGGCGTCGAAGGCCCGGTCGAAGTCCTCGGCGGACGGGGGATGGGCCAGGTGCCGTTCGGCGTCCCAGCGCGGCTCGATCCAGACGGGCTCGATACCGGAGATGATCAGCCCCGCCACCACCGACTTGTGGGCGTCCCGCCCGATCAGCAGCTTCTCGTGCGGCCCGGCGACCGACAGCATCGCGGCCTTCACCGACAGGGAGCTGCCGCACGTGCTGAAGAACGTGTGCTCGGCGTGCACCGCGTCGGCCATCAGCTCCTGGGCGCGTTGCAGCACCCGCCCCCGGGTGAGCCGGTCGTCCAGACCGCCCGAGGCCAGCACGTCGCCGTGGAAGACCGCGTCACCCAGGACCTCCCGGACCGCCGGGTCGGCGCCGCGGGCCTGCTTGTGCCCGGGCGGCGTGAACGACAGGTGCCCCTTGCGGCGGTACGCGTCCAAGGCCTCCAGGACCGGTGCTGTGCTGTGGTCGACTGTCATGCGCACCGGGTTCCCGGCACGCGACCTCACAATCCGCCCGTGCCCGTCACCGGGCGACGGTCCTCCTGGTCAGCCCTCCGCGGCGTGTTTGCCCGGAGTCACGATCTCGTCCAGCACCCTGAGCACCGCCTCGTAGGACAGCTGCCGCACGGTCGCGTCCCGGGCTCCCTGCGGGTCGGTCGCGCCCAGTTCCTCGCTCCTGCTCCGCCATGTCCGCTCCTCGTGCACCGCGCAGGCCCTCGCGCGCTGGATGCGCCGCAGCAGTTCGTCCGAATCCACCACATCGGTCATGGACACCGCGTACCCCGAGGACGCGTGGTGATGGCAACGATTCACGGCCGTTGGTATCGATTCACGGTCGTTGGCTCGATTCACGGCCGTCCCGGGGCTCCCAGGGGTCTTTTCGGGCTCTTTTTCCGGCAGTGGGGCGGACCGAGGTTTGCAGGTGCGGCGAGAGGTCAGCCGAACTAAGGAGACCCGCGGCACTCGCGCGACAGGCGCCCATAAGCCGCGGGCGGTGCAAGGGAAACCGAACAGCGGGTCCGAGAGCCCAAGGCGTGCCCGGGCGGGCGGCCCCGGTACGCGGTCCGGACCCGGCTCATGCCTGACCGAGCAGGGAGCTTAAGGATGTGCGAGGAGCACATGATCGAATCGGTATTCGAACCGCCCGGTGTGAACCGGACCCGGCCGTGCAAACCCGCCGAGGCACGCCGGGCCGTGGAGCGCGCCGTGGCCGAGCGCTGCCGCACCACCCACACCGCGTGTGACGCGAACGCCCTGTCCGACGCGCTGCTCGTCGCTTCGGAGCTGACGACCAACGCGATACTGCACGGCGGCGGAGTCACCGACTTCCGGGTCGACATCGACGGCCCCGGCGTGCGGCTCTCGGTGAGCGACCGCAGCGACGAACTGCCGGTGACCGCGCCGCCCACCGATCCGCGCGGACGGCTGCGGCACGGCGGTCACGGCTGGCCCATCGTCTGCCGGCTCTCCCGCGACGTCCGCGTGTCCGACCTGCCCGCCGGCGGCAAGTGCATCACCGCCGTTGTGCCCCTTTCCTGAACGCCCGTGTACCGGTTGCCTCCAGATTGCACAGCAAAGTGGAGTTTGCTCCACCGGTGGCAGGGCAGACGCAATTTCGTGCTTCGGACCGGAGGCGCGCCAGCGGGAGCGGTATGCATGACTGCCCCGGAGGCCCTCCCGGCGATCCGGGCAGCGACCCTCCCGCGGTAAGTCCCTGAGACCCTCGTTGTTCAGGAGCGAATCCGCATGCTCATCGATACGCCCACCAACCGTCCCGGCACGCCCGAAACGACGACCACCGCCACCCGGCGGCGGCACGACGACGCTCCGGACACCGCGGCCCTCTTCGCCCGGCTGGCGGAGATGGAGGAAGGGCCCGAGCGGGAAGCGGTCCGCGACGAGCTCGTCACGCTGTGGCTGCCCATGGCCCACCGCATCGCAGGCCGCTTCCGCGACCGCGGAGAGTCGATCGAGGACCTCCGGCAGGTTGCCGCCCTGGGGCTCGTCAAGGCCATCGACCGGTTCGACCCGAGCCGGGGAGCCTTCGAGAGCTACGCCGTCCCCACCATCACCGGCGAGGTCAAGCGGCACTTCCGGGACCGCATGTGGGCCCTGCGGGTCCCCCGCCGTGTGCAGGAACTGCGCAACAAGGTGCGGGTGGCACGCCGTGAACTCACCCAGAACCCGGGCAGCCCCGAGCCCTCCGTGGCGGACATCGCCGCCCACACCGGCCTGAGCGAGGAAGAGGTCAACGCCGGACTCGAGGCCCTGGAGAGCTTCAGCACGCTGTCGCTGGACGCCGAGCTCTCGGCCGACGACGACGGCTACAGCCTCGCGGACACCCTCGGCGCGGCCGACTCGTCCTACGACGTCGTGGTCGACCGCGAGTCCGCCAAGGAGGGCCTGCGCCGCCTGCCGGAACGCGAACGGGCCATCCTCTACATGCGTTTCTTCGAGGACATGACACAAAGCCGCATCGCCGACCACCTGGGCATCTCCCAGATGCACGTCTCCCGCCTCATCAGCCGCAGCTGCGCCCGCGTGCGTGACGAGGTCCTGGGGCAGCGGACGGGCACCCGCGGCACCGGCGGCACCTCCACGACGGCCTGACCACCCGACCCCCCCCGAAAAGCGAGGGAAATATGCTGAGGCCCCATCCCGCCGTGCTGCGCCGTCTCGTCGACGAGTACGAGGCACTGTCGGCCGCCGTGGCAGCGAGCGAAACGGCCGATCTGAGCTCTCGGGTACGCGACCTGGCGTACACGTTGTGCGTGTCCACCGGCACCCGGGACGTCGAGCGCGCCCTGAAGGTCGCTCACCAGTGGCTCGCGACCGCACCCGCACCGGTCCGCGAGAGCGCCCCGCCGACGATCACCGGGCAGCGCATGGCGACACCGGAGCCCGCGTGATCCGAGTGCGCGCGTGACATGACGGGGAAGGCGTCATAACGCAGGGGCCCGGCCGGCGGCGACAACCGCGGCCGGGCCCCATCGTGTCACGCCACTTTTCGCCGACTTCTCAGCCAGGTCGGCGACGACGGAACCGCCTTGCGCCGGGGCCCCCGCGTCGTCGCCCCGGTCACCGTGTAGGACTTGGAGAGCGACCCGCTGTTCAGCGAACCGGACCGCCGGGCCATCCCCGCCGCGGGCAGCAGAGCCTGTCACAGCGTCCCGCTGACCACCGCGTCCGGCTGTGCGTCGGCATGGTCTCGGCCCACTGGACCGGCCCGTCCAAAGACTGACGACGACCCGGGCCAGGACCCTCGACACCGTGGG
>NZ_NGFN01000810.1 GCF_002148965.1 Streptomyces swartbergensis
ACCTGCCCTGCGTGTTGTGCGGGAGGCCCACACCGATGCGCTCGCACTCCGAAGAGCCCGTTCACAAGGCGTGCGCCGAGAGCTGGATAGCCGCCAACCCCGTTGAGGCCCGCCTCGGGCGGTTCGCCTCCGACATCAAGCCGAAGCCCAAGTCCAAGGCCAAGGGCCAAGGGCCAAGGCGACGACCACGCCTGACTCCTCCGCCTGGAGGCCCCCATGAGTAACACCCACCGCGACGTCGACCACGCCCTCGCCTACCCCGAGCCGCCCGCATCCCCGCTCTGGCACCGGCACGGCGCCAAGGCCCGGCCCCTCACCGACGCCCAGCGCAAGCGCAACCGCGAGCTGCTGGACATCGCCCAGCGCGTGCCCCGCACCACCGCCGCGTAGGAGGGCCAGCCGAWGTTCACCGACATGAAAGAGGCCCTCGAAGCCGAGGCCCTCGAACTCAATCCGCTCGGCAGCGACCAGTCCGCTGCCGCCTCGCTGGTGGTCGCCCACCACGCCCGCGACAAGGACGACCTCGCGGACCTGCTGGGCGCCCTCGGACTGCCCTGCGCCGAAGACGACCTCGTGCGGCTGCTCCCGCACCTCACCAACCCCGACGACACCGGAGAGACGATGACCGTCAACGCCTTCACTGCCACGGCCGCATCCATGCTCGCCAACGGCGACAGCCCGGAGCACGTCCGCAGCACCCTCGGCCTGTCCGAGGGCGAGCTCGCCGATGCCGTGAAGCACGCCGACCTGCCCGCCACCACCACCGTCC
>NZ_NGFN01000811.1 GCF_002148965.1 Streptomyces swartbergensis
CGGCCCGGGCATGTGGCAGCGCGCCGACTGCCCAGCGGACACCCCCGTCACCCCACCCAGAGCCCGGTCCACCACGCAGCGAGCAACGGAAGCCGCGCCAAGGACCGGACGAAGACCGGGACCAGGGGGGCCCGCAGGCACCCGTCACCCCACCCAGAGCCCGGTCCACCACGCAGCGAGCAACGGAAGCCGCGCCAAGGACCGGACGAAGACCGGGACCAGGGGGGCCCGCAGGCACGGCGACGCCCGGCACGCGGCGGCGCCGGGGTTCCCTGTCGGTCACTTCCGTCACCTGCCGGGGTTCGAGGCGGACTGGGGACTGGCGGACGCGATCACGGTCAGGCGCGGGCCGGGACGGCACCCGGCACAGCGGCCGGCGGTCGGCGACGGCCGGGACGACGGCCGCTCCGCCGCCGCACGGCACGCGGCGCGGCCGCCGCGGACACCGGGGCCAGAGGGGCACGCGGGCACGGCGAGGCCCGGCACTCGGCGGCGCGGGGAGTTCCCTGTCGGCCCGGCGGCCCCGGCCGGCCTCGGGTCCGGCCGCCCCGACCGGCCCGGGCATGTGGCAGCGCGCCGACTGCCCAGCGGACACCCCCGTCACCCCACCCAGAGCCCGGTCCACCACGCAGCGAGCAACGGAAGCCGCGCCAAGGACCGGACGAAGACCGGGACCAGGGGGGCCCGCAGGCACGGCGACGCCCGGCACGCGGCGGCGCGGGGGTTCCCTGTCGGTCACTTCCGTCACCTGCCGG
>NZ_NGFN01000812.1 GCF_002148965.1 Streptomyces swartbergensis
GTGGATGCTCGCGCTGTTCACCGGCCTCGCCTCGGACATCGCCCCGGAGGGAGCCGACGCCCTGGCCCGGGCGCTGATGCTGCTGCACGAGGGGGCGCTCGTCGCGCACGGCCTGGGCATCTTCCCGGACGCCGTCGCCCACGCCCGCGAACAGGCACGCGCGCTGCTCGCCTAGCGGACGGAATCCGTCCTACTCGGTCCCTACGGTGGTGTCATGACCGACTCCGGAGACCCGCTCCCCTTCGCGACCGTCGCCGACCTTGACTCCTGGCTGACCGCACACCCCGCCCCGCATCCCGGCCTCTGGGTCAAGGTCGCCAAGAAGGGTTCGGGCATTCCCTCCGTCAGCGCCGCCGACGTCAACGACGTGGCGCTGTGCCACGGGTGGATCACCGGGCAGCGCAAGGGACTCGACGAGTCGTACTACCTCCAGAGGATCACCCCGCGGCGCCCGGGCAGCCTCTGGTCCATGGTCAACGTCCGGCGCGTCGAGGAACTGACCGCCGCCGGGCGGATGCGGCCCGGCGGGCTCGCGGAGGTGGCGGCGGCGCGGGCGGACGGACGGTGGGAAGCGGCGTACGCGTCCCAGCAGGAGGCCGAGGTGCCGGAGGACCTCGCCGCGGCACTGGAGCGGAGCCCGCGGGCCGCGGCGGCCTTCGAGGCGCTCGGGCGGACCGACAGGTACCTGACGATGCTCGGAGTGCTGCGCGCCCGGACCCCGCGGAGCCGGGCGGCGCGGGTGGCGGG
>NZ_NGFN01000813.1 GCF_002148965.1 Streptomyces swartbergensis
GGTGGGGGCGGGAGTTTGCTGGTCAGGCGGTTGCGGACCAGGGCGGCGGCGTGGTGGACGGGCGTCGGCAAGCCGGCCGTGAGCGCACGCAGTACGTCCTCCTCCGAGGCGCCCCGCTCGAACCACTCCGTCACCAGCGGGGCGAGCGTCGCGCAGTCGGCCTGGGAGAGGGACAGGACGGGTGCCGTGCGGCCGAGGGCGGCCAGGAGGATGTGGGCGCGGGAGCGGGTGGGACGTTGTCGCTGCTTCGGTACGTCGCCCCGGGTGAAGGCGGCCCACCAGTCATCTTCCCGGGCGGTACGAGACCACCACGAACGGGTGATCCAACGGGCGCTGCCGTCGTCCGCCGTGACGCACTCCCGGCCCCGGCGCAGGTGGCCCGCCTGCTGGATGCGGTTGAGGGCGGTGCCGAGGGCGCACTGTCCGTACGGCAGGTGCTTGGCCAGCGTCTTTACGGAGATGTCGGCGCCGTCGGGGAGCCGGTCGAGGTAGGCGGCGATGGCGGCTTCGCGGGGTGGGAGGTGAGCGAAGTCGTGGTTGGTGTGGGGGAGTTGGTCGGGGACGGAACGCTTGCCGTAACCCGGATTCGCCATTGGGTGCGCGGACGCGGAGGCAGCACTAAGCTGGGACTCAGCCATGGGATCGAACTTGTCCTTCGATCTTGATGGTTAAGCCCCCGCAGGTGTTGCTAGCACCTTGCGGGGGCTGTTGCGTATGCAGAGACGTTAGAGGCCTGTCACCGTC
>NZ_NGFN01000814.1 GCF_002148965.1 Streptomyces swartbergensis
GTGTCTGCGGTGGTCGGTGCAGGCCTTCGCCGCGGGGCGGCTCGCCCTGTCGGACCAAGAACACCGCGACGGCAGCCGGGTCGTGGTGGTGGACGGAGAGCCGACCCCGCTCGGCGGACGGCGACTGACCGGGGAGCCCCTGACATGACCGACCCCGCCGACGACCAGCGCATCCCCTCCTACGCCGGGGCGGGCAATCTGGTCTACCGCGAACCCGACGTTCCCCGGTTCGTCTCCGGCTCGGGCAGTTGGCTGACCGCACACGACGGGCGCAGATACCTCGACGCGGAGGCCGCCAACGGCACCATCGCCTTCGGCTACGACAGCACCCTGCTGCAGGAGGCGATGCGGCGCTGCGAGCAGCTGCCCGCCCTGCCCTCCTTCGCCGAGTCCGAGCTGCGGCTCAAGGTGCTCTCCAGGCTGGAACCGCTCGTGTCCGCAGTGCTGGGCACCCCCGGCCGGGTGGAGCTGGATCTCGGCGGAGCCCAGGCCATGGAGACAGCCCTGCGCATCGCCTTCGCCGCGAACGGCCCGGGCACGATTGTCGTCTTCGAGGGCGCCTTCCACGGCCGCTCCGGGGTGACGAGCATGCTCAGTTCCAGTCCACGCTACCGGGAGTTGCTCGCCGCGTGGGGGCTGGAAGTGGTCCGGCTCCCAAGCCCGGACTCCCAGCGGTGCCCACACGCCGTCGCGGGAACCGGCTGCGGGCCCGGATGCCGCGAAGCCGTCACCCGATGGGGATC
>NZ_NGFN01000815.1 GCF_002148965.1 Streptomyces swartbergensis
GACAGGAAGCGCGTCTGGGGGCCGTCGCCGGGCGGGGTCGGGCGGGCGCCCGCGGCCACCAGCGCGCGGGCCGCCGCGTCCGCCGCCTCCGTGGCGTCGTCGAGCAGGAGCTGGTTGAGGCGGTCGAGGACGTCGGCGACCCGGTAGCCCTCCCGGGCCAGCAACCGCAGCCAGGGCCGGGCCAGGCCGATCACGACGGCGGCCTCGGGACCCTTGCCCTGGACGTCGCCGACGGCGAAGCACCAGCGGCCGTCACCGGCCGGGAACAGATCGTAGAAGTCGCCGCTGGGCCCGCCCTTGTCGCACGGCTCGTAGACGAGGGCGCTGCGCATCCCGGGGATCTCGGCCACGGCGCCGGGCAGCAGTCCGCGCTGGAGTACGGCGCTGATGGTGGCCTGGCGTGCGTACTGGCGGGCGGCGCCGATGGCGAGCGCGACCCGGCGGCTGAGGTCCTCGACGAGGCCCGTGATCTCGTCGGGGAACCCGGCGGCACCGGACCGTCCGATGACGAGGGTGCCCAGCGGGCGTCCGCCGGCGACGAGCCGGTACGCGAGGGCCGAGCCCGGCCCGCCGGGCTCGTCACCGAGCGCCTCGCCGGGCCAGGGGTAGTCGGCCGGCCCGGACCCCGACGGGTCGGACGGGTGCGGTGCGTCCTTCTCCAGGGCCCGGCGCAGCTCCTCGATGCGGTTCTCGCTGCCGTGCCAGACCCGGGCCAGCCGGGGCCCGCCCGCTCCGGCCC
>NZ_NGFN01000816.1 GCF_002148965.1 Streptomyces swartbergensis
CTGCTGCCCGCCCACCCCTGGCAGCTCGACCTGGCCGGCCCGGAGCTCGCCGACGCCTTCGCGGACGGCAGACTCCTCCGGCTCGGCACGACCGCCTTCGACACCTGGCCGACGGCCGCGATCCGCACGCTGTACGCGCCCGGGCACGACCTCTTCCTGAAGTTCAGCCTGGACGTGCGCATCACCAACGACATCCGCCGGCTGTGGCGCCACGACCTGCTCGCCCTGCGCCGGACCGACGCGGCCGTGTGCGCCGCCTTCGAGACGTTCGACGGCCCCCCGGCCTGGCTCGGCGACCGCGGGTACCGCACCGCCGACTTCGCCTTCGAGGCCCTGGCCGTCCTCGTCCGGGACGGCTTCGGAGGGCGTCTCCTGCCCGGTGCGACCCCGCTGCTCGCCGCCGGTCTCGTCGAGGGCTTCGAGGGCAGCCCGCTCGACCGGGCCACCGACCCCGAGGCCTGGTGGGCGGCGTACCTGGCGCAGGTGGTGCCCCCGGCCCTGACGGCCTTCGCCCGGCACGGTGTCGTCATCGAGGCGCACCTCCAGAACACCCTGGTCGCCGTGGACGCCGACGGCACACCCGTGCAGGCGCTGTACCGGGACGCCGAGGGCGTGAAACTGCTGCCGGACGTGGAGCGGGAAGCCGGCTGGGAGCGGCTCGTGTACTGCCTGGTCGTCAACCACCTCGGCGAGATCGCCGGCGCCCTCGCGGAACGCCACCCCGGGTTCGACC
>NZ_NGFN01000817.1 GCF_002148965.1 Streptomyces swartbergensis
TGACGGAAGCCGCGCGGGCGACGGCGCCGGAAGCCGAGCCGCTGACGGTGACGGAAACCGAGCCGCTGATGGCGCCGGAAACTGAGCCGCTGATGGCGCCGGAAGCCGAGCCGCTGATGGCGCCGGAAGCCGAGCCGCTGATGGCGCCGGAAGCCGAGCCGCTGACGGTGGCGGAGGTGCTGCCCGCCGGGCCGCTCCTCGCCCCTGCCGGTTCCCTGCTCGGGGTGGGGGTGGCGCTGCCCGGGCCGCTCGACCACGTCCGGGGTGTGCTGCACCGGGTCACCGGCTTCCCCGAGTGGGACGGCTTTCCGCTGCGGGAGGCGCTGGCGGAGCGGCTCGGGGTGCCGGTCGTGGTCGACAAGGACACCAACGCGGCGGCGCTGGGCCTGGCGGCCGGGGGCGAGGGCGGCTCCTTCGCGTACCTGCACCTCGGTACGGGGCTGGGGGCCGGTCTGGTGATCGGCGGGAGCGTGCACCGGGGAGCCCGGACCGGGGCCGGGGAGTTCGGCCACCAGGTGGTCCAGCTGGACGGCCCGCCGTGCACCTGCGGCGACCGCGGCTGCGTGGAGGCGCTGTGCCTCGGCGCGGTGGCGCGCGGCGATGTCGAGGAGGCGGCACGGGTGCTGGGAGCGGGCGCGGCGAACCTGGTCGGGCTGCTCGACATCGACGTCGTCCTGCTGGGCGGCCGGACGGTGGCCGCGACGCCGGAGACGTTCGTGCGGGGGGTCGGGGC
>NZ_NGFN01000818.1 GCF_002148965.1 Streptomyces swartbergensis
GGTCATCGAGGACAACCTTTGGAAGTTCGACTTCAGCACGATGTCCCGCAACGTGCTGGACCACCTGAAGACCCACCACGATGACCAGGCGCTGGTGGAGATGACCCAGAGCAGCCTTGCCGCGAAGTTCGGGTGCTCGCAGTCGAAGGTGTCGCGCGCGATTAGCCAGCTGAGCCGTCACAACTTCACTTGGAAGGAGCGGCGAGGGGTGTACCGGGTCCACCCGCTCTACGCTTACCGGTGGGGCAGCGTGAAGCAGCGGCGGTTGGTGAAGTCGCTGGAGAAGGTGCTCCTGGAGCACGAGATCGTCATTCCGACCGTGAGGAACGAGGCCACGCGATGAGCAGCACCGTCCCTGGTTTCCACAACCCGGAGATCTTCGAGGTTCTGCCGAACGCGTGCCTGTCACCGACGGCCCGCGACGTGTTCGACGTCCTCACCGCCCGCCAGGAGCCCGGCGGCCTGGTCCGTATCCGGCAGCAGGAGATCGCCGAACGCCTCGGGCTGACCCAGTCTGTCGTCTCGCGCGCGATCGGCCAGCTGCGGGACAAGGGCATCCTGAGCGAGCGGCAGCGCAAGGGCACCGTGCTCATCCACCCGCTGCTGGCCGGCTACGAGTCGCTGTCCCATATGGTCAACCACCTAAAGGATCCCGACACGTTCGTGTGGCCGCTGAACTTCCCCACCGGCGAGATCCGGCCCCCGAGGGCCCGAGACGCCCGTACCGGCAC
>NZ_NGFN01000819.1 GCF_002148965.1 Streptomyces swartbergensis
ACACCTACACCCACCCCTCCCGCCGCCGACCCCGATGGCCCGGGCACCCTCCGCGAGGGAGCCACCGGCCCCGAGGTGACCGAACTCCAGGAACGCCTCCTGCGCATCCCGGACGTCTACCGGGACGGCTCCACCAGCGGCCGCTACGACCCCGCCCTGACCGCGGCGGTCGCCCGCTTCCAGCTCTGGTACGGCATCCGCGGCGACGAAACCGGCGTCTACGGCAACGACACCCGCCTCGCCCTGGAGTCCCGCACGGCACCGGTGGTCGACTGACCCGCCCCTGCCCGCCGAGCGGCATCGTCGGCGAGGGGCATCCCGGCGCCGGCCGACGCCCGCCTCGGCGGCACGCAGATGCACGCGGCGGTGCTGGAGCGGGTGGTGCGGGCGCGGACACCCCGGACGCCGGCGGGCACGGAGGCGAACGGCACGCACGTCGGCCGGCACGGGGCCGGCTTGGTCGTCGCGCAGCCCGGGCGCCTGCTCGTCGCGCAGCCCCGGCGCCTGGCCGCCGGGTCGTGGGCTGGCCAGGCGCCCGGGCGGTACCGTCCACCGAACGGCACCGTCCGCCGGAGGCACCCGTCGGCCTGGTGGTGTCGTCCGGCTGGTCCGGGTGTCGCGTGGCGCGGGTGGCCGGGTGTCCTGGTCGAGGGGATGGCCTACGGCTGGGCGGCACCGACCCCCCGGACAGCACCCGTCGGCCTCACGGCGCCGCCCGCCCGGCCCTGACG
>NZ_NGFN01000082.1 GCF_002148965.1 Streptomyces swartbergensis
GCGCCCCTACGGCAGGTCGCCCCCGCCTCCGCTACCTCCCCCCGAGCGCCTCACGCAGCGCGAAGTAGGCCGGCTTGGGGGCCAGTTGCTCATCCCACGGCAGGGCCGCGCCCTCGCCAGGGAAGAACGCCGGGATCCACGAGTACTTGTCCGTGTAATCCCAGAGGGTGATGCCGACGCAGCGGCGCACCGCCAGGCAGGCCTCGGTCAGATCCCGGTACCACTCGGCCTGCTGGGCCAGCTTCTCCTCGGTCGCGGGCAGCTGCATCCGTATGTCGACCTCGGTGAGCGAGGTGTCGAGCCCGAGCCGGGAGAAGCGACGGAGGTTGTCCTCCAGGGTCGTCGGATAGCCGTACTGGAGGGCCAGATGGGCCTGGAGGCCGATGCCGTGCAGGGGGACGCCCTTGGCCTTCAGTTCCTTGGCCAGCTTGTAGTACGCGTCGCTCTTCGGGCCGATCCCCTCGATGTTGTAGTCGTTGAGGTACAACTTCACGCGTGGATCGGCCAGGTGCGCCCAGCGCAGCGCGTCGGCGATGTAACCAGGCCCGAGCGTCTTGTAGAAGACCGACTCGCGGTACGTACCGTCCTCGTTGAACGCCTCGTTGACGACGTCCCAGGCGAACACCTTGCCCCGGTAGTGCCGTACCTCGGCCTGGACGTGCTTCTTCAGCACGGCTCGCAGCTCCGGGGCCGTCCACTCCCGCTCCGTGAGCCACCCGGGCAGCTGGCTGTGCCAGACCAGAGTGTGGCCGCGCACCTTCTGCCGGTTGGCACGGGCGAGGTTCACGATCTCGTCGCCCTGGGAGAAGTCGAACACGCCCTGCTGGGGCTCGGTCGCGTACCACTTCATGCCGTTGCCGGGCGTGATCTGGTCGAACTCGCTGCCGAGCAGGGCCTTGTACGGTTCGTCGACGAGCTCGGGGTTGTCGGTGGCACTGCCGAAGTAGCGGCCGTGCCGCTGGGCGAGGTCGGCGAGGGTCGGTTCCTTGCCGTGCCGCTCGTCCGCCTGTGCCGTCGGCCCGGTGGCGATGCCTCCGAGCATCAGCGCGGCGGCGAGCGCCCCGGCGAGTCTGAGCCGTGGAGCGGTCTTGCGCATGGTGCGACTCCTCACGATCGAAATGGGGGTCCCCTGCTCGAGCGAAGCCGAGAGCTTGGGGGGGGGTGAGCCGTACGTCCGCAGTGCGCGTCAGCCCTTCGTCGCGCCGGCGGTGAGGCCGCCGACGAGCTGACGCTCGGCGACCGAGTAGAAGGCGAGGGCGGGGACCATGGCCAGCACCAGATAGGCGAAGACCTTGGCGTACTCCGCGGAGTACTGCCCCTGGTACTGCTGGACACCGATCGGCAGCGTCCACCACTGCGCCTCGGTGAACACCAGCAGCGGCAGGAAGAAGTTGTTCCAGCTGGTGACGACGGCCAGCACGGAGACGGTGCCGAGCGCGGGCCGCGCCATGGGCAGCAGCACCCGCCAGAAGAAGCCGAACGAGCTGCATCCGTCGAGCGTCGCCGCCTCCTCCAGCTCCCCGGGGATCTGCCGGAAGAAGCCGCGCAGGATGATGATGGTCATCGGCAGTCCGAAGGCTGCCTGCGGGAGGATCACGCCGAGCGGGTTGTCCAGCAGGCCAAGGGAGCGCAGCAGCAGGAACAGCGGCAGGGCCGCCACCGCGAACGGGAACATCAGCCCCATCGTGAACAGCGTGAACAGCACCTCCCGGCCGCGGAAGGCGAACCGCGCGAAGGAGAAGGCCGACAGCGCGGAGACCGCGACGACCAGGACCGTCGTGCCCACCGCGATCAGCGTGCTGTTGCCGATCAGCCGCCAGAAGTCCCCCGAGCCGAGGATCTGGGTGTAGTTGGAGGTCACCCACGACTCGGGCAGGCCGACCGGGTTGCGGGAGAGTTCGTCGGTGGTCTTGAAGCCGGAGAGCGCGGCGTAGAGCAGAGGGACGGCCATGACCGCGCCGACGAGGACCAGGACGAGGTGCAGAGGGAGATTCCGGCCCCTGCGGGAGGTCCGACTGTGCGTCACTTTCCGTCTCCCCGCATGGTCGTGGTGGCCCCTTCCAGGTCGCGCCGGAGCACGAACCGCTGGTAGGCGAGGGCGAAGACGAGGCTGATGCCGAACATGACCACGCTGATCGCGCTGGCGTAGCCGACCTGGTAGCGCTTGAAGCCGTACTGGAACATGGTCACGGCCATGGTCTCGGAGTGGTGATCGGGACCGCCCGCGGTGGTCACCCACACCAGGTCGAAGAGCTGGATGGCCCCGATGACCGACAGGAAGACGCTGATGCGCAGAGTGGGCGCGAGCAGCGGCAGCGTCACGTTGCGGAAGCGCTGCCAGGGGCCGGCCCCGTCGATGAGGGCCGCTTCGGTCAGCTCCCTGGGCACGGCCTGGAGCCCGGCCAGGTACAGCATCATGTGGAAGCCGAAGTACTTCCAGGTCATGACGAGGAACAGGGTCGCCATGACGGTGGACGGATCGGCGAACCACTCCCCGCCGAGCCCGTCCAGTCCGACCTTGCCCAGGACCTGGTCGGCGAAGCCGTCGTCCGGGGCGAAGATCATGCCGAACAGGATTCCGGTGATGGCCTCTGACAGGACGTACGGGGCGAAGAACAGCATCCGGTACACCGCCCGGCCGCGCATCCGCTGGTTGAGCAGGACGGCCATGGCGAGCGCGAACGGCAGTTGGACGACGAGCGACAGCACCACCAGGACCAGGCAGCGCCACAGGTCGCCCAGGAAGACCTCGTCCTGGAAGAGCCGGGTGAAGTTCTCGCCGCCGATGTAGTCGGAGGGCATGCCGAAGCCGCCCCAGCGGAAGAACGCGGCGTACAGCGCGAACAGCATCGGCAGCAGCACGAGCCCCATGAACAGCACCAGGGCGGGCAGCTGGAAGCCGGTCGCGGTCAGCCAGTTCAGCGCCCGTCGCCGGGCCCGGCTCCGGGCCCGGTCCGTGGCCGGGGGCGGTGGGCCGACGTCGCGGCCGGTCCGTTTGTCCGGCAGGAACGTGGAGGTCATCGCCGGTTACTGCTCTTCCTTCGCGGTCTTCGTGATCGACTGGGCGACCTGCTCCGGCGACTTCGACCCGGCGATGAGCGCGGCGACGCTGTCGTTGACCTCCTGGCCGACGGCGGGCGCGTACGCCTGGTCGAGGTAGAGCTGGAAGCCGGTGGCCTTCTTCAACTGCTCCTGTACGGCCTTGATGTTCGGGTCGGCGATGGCGCTCTCGGCCGCCGGGACCACGGGCAGGACGCCGGTCTTCTTGACCAGTTCCAGGTCGGTGGCCTCGGACGCGAAGAACTTCAGGAAGTCGACGGCCTCCTGCGGGGCGCCCCGGCGCAGGGCGTGCCCGCCGCCTCCGCCGAACACCTCGGTGATGGCGCCCTTGCCGCCCTCGACCGCCGGGAACGGGAAGAACCCGAGGTCCTTGCCCAGGCCCTTGCCCGCGTCGGCCTGCACCACGGGCGCCCACTGGCCCATGAGCTCCATGGCCGCCTTGCCGTTGCCGACGGCGGCGGCCTGGCCGGTGGGGCTGGAGTAGGCGGCGCCGAGGAAGCCCTTCTGGAACGGCTGGAGGCGGACGAGCTCCTCGAGGTGCCGACCCGCCTCGACGAAGGGGGCGCCGGTGAAGTCCTTGTCGTCGTAGGCCTTCTGCAGCGCCTCGGCTCCGGCGGTGCGCATCGCCAGGTAGGCCCAGTAGTACATGCCGGGCCACTTCTCCTTGCCGGCCAGGGCGAGGGGGGTGATCGTCTCGGCCTTCAGCTTGCGCACGGCGTCGAGGAAACCGCTCCAGGTGGTCGGGGGCGCGCTGATGCCGGCCTTCGCAAAGAGCGCCTTGTTGTACCAGAAGCCGATCATGCCGATGTCGAACGGGATGCCGTAGACCCTGTCGTCGATCAGGTACGGCTCCTTGGCGACCGGGAGCAGGGCGTCGCCCCACGGCTTGGTGCTGTCCGTGAGGTCCTCGACGAGTCCGGCGTCGACCTGCTGCTTGAGCACGCCGCCGCCCCAGGTGTGGAAGATGTCGGGGAGCTTCCCGGAGGCGGTCAGGGCCGTCATCTTCGATTTGTAGGCGTCGTTCTCCAGCTGGACGATCTTTATCTTGACCTTGGGGTTCTGCGCCTCGAACTTCCGGGCGAGGGCGGCCCAGACGGTCTTGGCCGGCTCGGTGGTGGAGATGTTCCACCACTCGATCGTGGTCGTCCCTGACGACCCTCCGTCCGAGTCCCCGCCGCATGCGCTCAGTGTCGTCATTCCGAGACCGGCCGCGGCGGAGGCCGCCAGGAAGCCGCGGCGGGACAGTGCCGGGTCGCCCATCATGCGCTCCTTGGGTACGGGACGGCGCTCCCGCGTCCGTCCACTGGATCGAAAGTTTCGGAAGAGATCCAGAAAGCTTCGTTGCTGCCGCACCCTAGAGACAGCCCCCAAACGGTGGCAACCCCTTGTACGCGGTGAATCTGCCGTCAGCGCACGGGTCTTGAGGGACGCACGGCCGAGGCGCGGGTTTCCGCGGCCCTCCGGAAGGAACGATCAGGCGGCGACGGCCCGCTCGCCACCGTCACCACCGCCGGGCCGGGAGGCGTCCATCGTCCGGCATCCGGGCAGGCGGCTCCGACACTCTCGCCTTCTCACTCGGCGGCGGCGTACGACGGCCTCCGTACGGATCTCGACGGCCAAGTGACCGGCCCCGGCGGCACGGGTGGCGGGGCGAGGCCGGCACCGGACCGATCCGGGCGATCACACTCGCCTCTTCCCCAGTGACTTCCCGGTCGTAGTGGTGGGCCTCGTCGATGCACACCGACAGTCCGGCGCCTGCCGCTCCGGGGTGGAGGCGGGCCGCGGCCCGGCAGTCCGGGGGCTGCCGGCGCCGCCCGACGGAGGTGTGGTCCAACCCATCCAGGCTGTCGCCCGTCGCGGCCGGCGGGAGCCGGGCCGGCCGGTCACGCCGACGTGGTCGAACACTGCTGCCCGGCACGCGCTCCCCGGCTGGGACGAAACATTCGGCTCACCTTGCGAACGTTACGAAGTCCCACTGCAGGTGTCACCGACTCCGCCGACAAGAAGGCCGATACCCGACTGCCGACGCGGGCACACGATCACGCAGGGTGTTCAACACTCGGCCGGCGCACAACCGTTGCCCCCACGCGGGGATGCGCGACTCTGCGACCGGCAGACGGGCTCTCAACTCGCGCTTTGACGCCCACGCCTCCCCTCCCCCGCTCCCCGCGCCCAGTCTTAACGGAAGCTTGACGCGCTCAGCACCCTCATCCACAGGCCACCGCATCACGCTCCGCTTACGCTGATGCGGCCGTCCAGTGATGGCCGGACACCACACTGAACCGCACATCGGGAGCACGTCGATGGCCACCACTGAGCACCCGCCGGCGAGTCGTACGGAGCCCGCTGCACCCAGTCGCCTGCGCGCCTGGATGCTTCAGGGCCTGTCCGACATGGGCAGGGGCGGCGGCCACACCGGGCCCCACGCCGAACCGGAGCCCCCGCACCAGGGCCGGGCCTGGTGGCGGGTGATGTGCCTGACGGGCGTCGACTACTTCTCCACGCTCGGCTACCAGCCGGGCATCGCGGCTCTCGCCGCCGGGCTGCTGTCACCGATCGCGACGATCGTGCTGGTGATCGTCACTCTGGCGGGCGCCCTGCCGGTCTACCGCCGGGTGGCCGAGGAGAGCCCGCACGGCGAGGGCTCGATCGCGATGCTGGAGCGGCTGCTCTCCTTCTGGCAGGGCAAACTGTTCGTGCTGACCCTGCTGGGCTTCGCCGCCACCGACTTCCTGATCACCATCACCCTGTCGGCCGCCGACGCCTCGACCCACCTCGTGGAGAACCCGCATCTGACCGGCGTCCTGCACGACAAGCAGATGCTGATCACGCTCGTCCTCGTGGCGCTGCTCGGCGCGGTGTTCCTCAAAGGCTTTCTGGAGGCCATCGGCGTCGCGGTCGCCCTGGTGGGCGCCTACCTCGCGCTCAACGTGGTCGTGGTGGCCGTCGGCCTCTACCACGTGATCACGGCAGGCCATGTGGTCACCGACTGGGCCGGCGCCCTCACCACCCAGCACGGCAATGTCTTCGTCATGATCGGCGTGGCCCTGCTCGTCTTCCCGAAGCTGGCGCTCGGCCTGTCCGGGTTCGAGACCGGCGTGGCCGTGATGCCGCACGTCAAGGGCGACCCGGACGACACGGAGGAACAGCCGGCCGGCCGCATCCGCGACACGAAGAAGCTGCTCACCACGGCCGCCCTCATCATGAGCGGCTTTCTGATCACCACCAGCTTCATCACCACCCTCCTCATCCCCGAGAAGGAGTTCGAGCCGGGCGGCCAGGCCAACGGGCGCGCGCTGGCCTATCTGGCGCACGACTACCTGGGCAACACCTTCGGCACCATCTACGACGTCTCGACAATCGCCATCCTGTGGTTCGCCGGCGCCTCCGCGATGGCCGGCCTGCTCAATCTGATGCCGCGCTATCTGCCCCGTTACGGCATGGCCCCGCACTGGGCCAGGGCCGTCCGTCCCATGGTCATCGTCTTCACCCTGATCGCCTTCCTGGTCACCTGGATCTTCGACGCCGACGTCAACGCGCAGGGCGGCGCCTACGCCACCGGTGTGCTGGTCCTCATCAGCTCCGCCGCGATCGCGGTGACCATCGCCGCCCACAAGGCCCGGCAGCGGAACTGGACCATCGCCTTCGCGGTCATCTCCGCGGTGTTCCTCTACACGACCGTCGCGAACGTCATCGAGCGCCCGGACGGCGTGAAGATCGGCGCCTGCTTCATCGCCGGCATCATCCTGGTCTCCCTGCTGTCACGGCTGGCCCGGTCGTTCGAGCTCCGCGTGACCAGCGTGACGCTCGACCCCATGGCGGAGCGCTTCGTCCGGGACATGGCCAGCCGCAGGATGCGGTTCATCGCCAACGAGCCCGACCGGCGCGACATCGCGGAGTACCGCGACAAGATCGAGCAGATCCGGCACGACAACGACGTACCCGGACAGGAGGACTTCGCCTTCGTCGAGGTGACGGTCACCGACCCGTCCGAGTTCGAGGCGGGTCTGACCGTACGCGGCGAGGTGCTCCACGGCCGTTACCGCGTCCTGACCCTGGAGTCCTCCTCCGTTCCCAACGCCCTGGCCGCGCTGCTCCTGTACATCCGCGACATGACCGGCCGCACCCCGCACATCTACTTCGAGTGGACCGAGGGGGGTCCCTTCGCCAACCTCCTGCGCTTCTTCCTGTTCGGCCAGGGCGAGGTCGCCCCCGTGACCCGCGAGGTCCTGCGCGAGGCGGAACCGGACCGGAAGCGGCGGCCGAAGGTGCACGTGGGCTGAGTCAGGCCGTCGGTCTGCGCCGGCCGAAGCCCCTCCGGGGCGGACGCACGACGATCTGCCCATAGTTGATCTCGCCGGTGATCCGTACGCGCAGCACGACGGGGGCGTCGGCCGCCCCGCGCCCCTTGATCTGGGAGTAGTTCGTCACCAGCGCGCCGGTGTCCACCACGACCCCCGGCCGGATCAGCAGCTTCAGGGCGCCGGCCCGCATGTCCTGGTCGATGTCCAGTGTGTCCCGCGTGATCACCGCGTCGGTGAAGTCGAGCGTCACCTCGCCCCAGGCCGAGCGGATCTCCAGCCGCCGCGGCACCACCCAGCCGTCGCCACGCCGGGTCGAGGACCCCTCCTGCTCGATCCGGACGACCTCCTGGGCGTCGACGGGCGTCTCGCCCACCACCTCGGGCAGATCAGCGGTCAGCACGGCCAGCTCGCCCACCGTACGGGCCGACAGGGCCGCCTCCAGCCGCTCGTCGAGCTCCTCCAGGGTCAGCCGGCCATCACCCGCGGCGATGCGCAGCACGTCCACGATCCGGTCCCGGTCCGCATGCGAGGCCCTCATCTCGGGCGTTGCGCCGGTACGCGAGAGCTCCCCCGCCATCTCTCTCCCCGATCTCCCCGGGCGCGGCACCCGGCCCGCCCACTCGACGACTAACGCTATATCGCGTCATACCCAACGGCCAACCCCGCATCCGCCGTTCCCCTCCCGCGCCCCTATCGTGACCGGCATGCAGTCCTACACGATCGGCCAGGCAGCACGACTGCTCGGCGTGAGCCCGGACACCGCCCGGCGCTGGGCTGACGCGGGCCGCATCACCACCCACCGCGACGAGGCCGGGCGGCGGCTCGTCGACGGACGGGACCTGGCCGCGTTCTCGGTCGAACTCGCCAGGTCCGGCACCGCCGAGGAGGACGCCCCGTACACCTCGGCCCGCAACGCCTTCCCCGGCATCGTCACCGCGATCAAGCTCGGTGACGTCGCCGCCCAGGTGGAGATCCAGGCCGGCCCGCACCGCCTGGTCTCCCTGCTCACCCGTGAGGCCGTCGAGGAACTGGGTTTGGAGGTCGGCATGGAGGCGACGGCCCGCGTGAAGTCGACGAACGTCCACATCGACCGGACCTGAAGGTCCGTATGAACGCACATACACACCCAGCGGCCCCTTCACCCTGGCTCATGCGATACCACAGCAGACTTCTGCCTGGCAGATGCGCCAGTATGATCGGCGTACTGGAGGGGTCCTGCGGGCTCTTCCATCCGCCCACAGAAGGAGTGGCCCCGAGATGACCCGTTCCGCGCACCGGACACGCCGGATCCTCCAGGTCACCGGTGCGTCCGCAGCCGCGCTGCTGACTCTGAGCGCCTGCTCCTCGTCCGACCCGGGCACCGACGCGGGTTCCTCCTCGGCGAAACCCTCCGGCACGGTCACCGTCTTCGCCGCCGCCTCCCTCGAGGAGAGCTTCAAGACCCTGGGCAAGCAGTTCGAGCAGGAGCACCCGGGCACGAAGGTCACCTTCAACTTCGGCGGCAGCGACACCCTCGCCGCCAGCATCACCGGCGGCGCCCCGGCCGATGTCTTCGCCGCCGCCAGCACCAAGACCATGGCGATCGTGACGGACAGGCAGGACGCGGCGGGCACGCCGGCCACCTTCGTCCGCAACCAGCTGGAGATCGCCACGCTGCCGGGCAACCCCGACCGGATCTCCTCCCTGAAGGACCTCACCAGGCCCGGCCTGAAGGTCGTCCTGTGCGACAAGACCGTGCCGTGCGGTACCGCCGCTCAGAAGGCGCTGGACGCCGGCGGTCTGAAGCTCACCCCCGTCTCGTACGAACAGGACGTCAAGAGTGCCCTGACGAAGGTCGAGCTGAAGGAGGCCGACGCCGCCATCGTCTACAAGACCGACGTGCGGGCGGCGGGTGACAAGGTGGAGGGCGTGGACTTCCCCGAGTCGGCCGAGGCCGTCAACGACTATCCGATCGCCGTGCTCAAGAACGCCCCCAACCCCGGTACGGCGAAGGCGTTCGTCGCACTGGTGCGGTCCGCCGAGGGTCAGAAGGTGCTGTCCCGGGCCGGGTTCCTCAAGCCGTGACGGGCAGCGACACTCTGGAGAGCCGGCCCCGCCGCGATCGCCACCGCGGCCGGACCCGGCCGGTGCCGATTCCCCTGCTGGTGCCCGCCCTGGTCGGCCTGGCGTTCCTGCTCCTGCCCCTGATCGCCCTGCTCGTACGGGCGCCGTGGCGGAGCCTCCCCGAGCAGCTGACGAGCGCCGAGGTGTGGGAGGCGCTCCGGCTGTCGCTCCTGTGCGCCATGGCGGCGACGGTTCTGAGCCTGGTCGTCGGCGTACCCCTGGCGTGGCTGCTGGCCCGCACGCGGTTCCCCGGCCGGGGCTTCGTACGGGCCCTGGTGACGCTGCCGTTGGTGCTGCCGCCGGTGGTGGGCGGTGTGGCCCTGCTGCTCGCCTTCGGGCGCAACGGCGTCATCGGGCAGTGGCTCGACTCCTGGTTCGGGATCACGCTGCCCTTCACCACGACGGGTGTCGTCCTCGCCGAGACGTTCGTGGCGATGCCGTTCCTCGTCATCAGCGTGGAGGGCACCCTGCGGGCCGCCGACCCGCGCTATGAGGAGGCGGCCACCACCCTGGGCGCCTCCCGCTTCACCGCGTTCCGCCGGGTCACCCTGCCGCTGATCGCGCCGGGCGTCGCGGCGGGTGCCGTACTGGCCTGGGCCCGGGCCCTCGGCGAGTTCGGCGCGACGATCACCTTCGCGGGCAACTTCCCGGGCCGTACGCAGACCATGCCGCTCGCGGTCTACCTGGCCCTCCAGAACGACCCGGCGGCGGCGATCGCCCTCAGCCTGGTACTGCTGGCGGTGTCCATCGCCGTACTGGCAGCGCTGCGAGACCGCTGGATGACGGCCTCCTGACCCCTGGACGAACCCTTATGACCGACCTCGACGGCACCACGACCGGCGTCCTCACCGAAGGCCTCGACGCCCACCTCGTCGTCGACCGCAGCACCTTCCGCCTGGACGTCGCCCTCACCGCCGCCCCCGGCGACGTCGTCGCCCTGCTCGGCCCGAACGGCGCCGGCAAGACCACGGCCCTGCGCGCACTCGCCGGGCTCACGCCCCTCACGTCGGGTCGTCTACGGCTGGACGGCACCCGGCTGGACACCATGCCGCCCGAGTCCCGCCCGGTCGGCGTCGTCTTCCAGGACTACCTGCTCTTCCCGCACCTGACCGCCCTGGACAACGTCGCCTTCGGCCCGCGCTGCCGGGGCGCGAGCAAGGCCGAGGCCCGTGCCCAGGCCGCCGAGTGGCTGGACCGTATGGGCCTGGCCGACCACGCCGGCGCCAAGCCCCGCCGTCTCTCCGGCGGCCAGGCCCAGCGCGTGGCCGTGGCCCGGGCCCTGGCCACCCGGCCCCGGCTGCTGCTCCTGGACGAACCCCTCGCCGCGCTCGACGCCCGCACGCGTCTGGAGGTGCGCGCCCAGCTCCGGCGCCACCTCGCCGAGTTCGAGGCCGTGGCCGTCCTCGTCACGCACGACCCGCTGGACGCCATGGTGCTGGCCGACCGCCTGGTCGTCGTCGAGCACGGCCACGTCGTCCAGGAGGGCACGCCCTCCCACATCGCCCGCCATCCCCGCACGGACTACATCGCCCGGCTCGTCGGCCTGAACCTCTACCGGGGACGGGCCGAGGGCCACACCGTCCGGCTCGACGCGGGCCCGGCCATCACGACCACGGAAGAGCTCTCCGGCCCGGCCTTCGTGGCGTTCCCGCCCGGCGCCGTGACCCTGTACCGGGAACGCCCCACCGGCTCCAGTGCCCGCAACCTGTGGCGCTGCGAGGTCGCCGGACTGGAGACGCACGGCGACCAGATCCGCGCGGACCTCACCGGCGAACTCCCCCTGACCGCCGACCTCACCACGGTCGCCGCGGCCGAACTCGACCTGCATCCCGGCGCCCCGGTGTGGGCGACGGTCAAGGCGACGCAAACGCACGCATACCCGGCATAAGGCACTCACAGGGCTACCGTGCCCCCATGAGCCTGAGCATCCGCAACCAGCTCCCCGGCACCGTCACCGCCGTCACGCCGGGCGAGGTCATGGCGACGGTCAGGGTCCGCCTCACCGGCGGCCAGGCCCTCACCGCGGCGATCACCCGCGAGGCGGCGGACGACCTCGGTCTCGCGCCGGGCACCGCCGTGCGCGCCCTGGTGAAGTCCACGGAGGTCTCGCTGGCCACCGCCCCCGTCGAGGGCCTGTCCATCCGCAACCGGCTCCCCGGCACGGTCACGGACATCGCGACCGGCGACGCCATGGCGTCGGTCCGGGTCACCGTCGAGGGCGGCGAGCTGACCGCCGCGATCACCAGGGACGCCGCGGACGACCTCGCCCTGTCAGCCGGAACTCCCGTCGTCGCCCTGATCAAGTCGACCGAGGTGTCCCTCGCCGCCGAATGACGGGAGGGGCCCCGCACCGCGGAGCCCCTCCCCTGCGACCGATCCGGCCGGTCAGTCCTCGTACGCGTCCAGCGGCGGGCAGGAGCAGACCAGGTTCCGGTCGCCGAAGGCCTGGTCGATACGGCGCACCGGCGGCCAGTACTTGTCGGCGACCGCGACCCCGGCCGGGAAGACGGCCTCCTCACGGCTGTAGGCGTGCTCCCACTCCCCGGCGAGCGTCCCGGCGGTGTGCGGGGCGCCCCGCAGCGGGTTGTCGTCCGCGGGCCACGCGCCGGAGCCGACCTTCTCGATCTCCGCACGGATGGCGATCATCGCCTCGCAGAACCGGTCCAGCTCGGCCAGGTCCTCCGACTCGGTCGGTTCGATCATCAGCGTCCCGGCCACCGGGAACGACATCGTCGGCGCGTGGAAGCCGTAGTCGATCAGCCGCTTGGCCACGTCGTCGACGCTCACACCCGTCGCCTTGGTCAGCGGCCGCAGGTCGATGATGCACTCGTGCGCGACGAGCCCGCCGGGACCGGTGTAGAGCACGGGGTAGTGCGGCTCCAGCCGCTTGGCGATGTAGTTGGCGCTGAGCACCGCGACCTGCGTGGCCCGCTTCAGCCCCTCGCCGCCCATGAGCCGGACGTACGCCCAGGAGATCGGCAGGATGCCGGCGGAACCCCACGGCGCCGCGGAGATGGGGCCGACCCCCGTCTCCGGGCCCGCCTCGGGCTGGAGCGGGTGGTTGGGCAGGTACGGCGCGAGGTGCTCACGCACCGCCACCGGACCGACGCCGGGACCGCCGCCGCCGTGCGGGATGCAGAAGGTCTTGTGCAGGTTCAGGTGCGAGACGTCACCGCCGAAGTGCCCCGGCTTGGCGAGACCGACGAGGGCGTTGAGGTTGGCCCCGTCGACGTAGACCTGCCCGCCCGCCTCGTGCACCTGCGCGCAGATGTCGGCGACGTGCTCCTCGAACACACCGTGGGTGGACGGGTAGGTGATCATCAGCACCGAGAGCTCGTCGCGGTACTGCTCGATCTTCGCCCGCAGGTCCTCGACGTCGATCTCGCCGTCCTCGGCGGTCTTCACGACGACGACCTTCATGCCCGCCATCACCGCGCTCGCGGCGTTGGTCCCGTGCGCGGACGACGGGATCAGGCACACGGTGCGCTGCTCGTCCCCGTTGGCCCGGTGGTACCCGCGTACGGCGAGCAGACCGGCCAGCTCACCCTGCGACCCGGCGTTCGGCTGGAGGGACACCTTGTCGTACCCGGTGACCTCGGCGAGACGGTCCTCCAGCTCGTGGATGAGCGTGAGGTAGCCCCCGGCCTGCTCGGCGGGCGCGAAGGGGTGCAACTGCCCGAACTCGGGCCAGGTGACCGGCTCCATCTCCGTGGTCGCGTTGAGCTTCATGGTGCAGGAGCCCAGCGGGATCATGCCCCGGTCGAGCGCGTAGTCGCGGTCGGCCAGCCGGCGCAGGTAGCGCAGCATGGCCGTCTCGGAGCGGTGCTGGTGGAAGACGGGGTGCGTCATGTACTCGTCGGTCCGCAGCAGCGCGTCCGGAAGCCCGTCCTCGGTAGCCGCGTCCAGCGCCTCGATGACGCCCTCGACACCGAAGGCGGCCCATACGGCACGCAGCTGGGCGCGCGTGGTGGTCTCGTCGCAGGCGATCGAGAGGTGGTCGGCGTCGACGAGACGGAGGTTGACGCCGTTCTCCCGCGCGGCGGCCACGACGTCGGCGGCCCGGCCCTCGACCCGCACGGTCAGCGTGTCGAAGTAGGAGCCGTGCACGACCTCGACACCGCCGTTCGCGAGCCCGGCGGCGAGGACCGTGGCGTACCGGTGGGTGCGCCGCGCGATGCCCTTCAGGCCCTCCGGCCCGTGGTAGACGGCGTACATGCCGGCCATGACGGCGAGCAGCACCTGGGCGGTGCAGATGTTGCTGGTGGCCTTCTCACGGCGGATGTGCTGCTCACGCGTCTGGAGTGCCAGCCGGTACGCCTTGTTCCCGTCGGCGTCCACGGACACGCCGACGAGCCGCCCGGGCAGGCTGCGCGCCATCTTCTCCTTGACCGCCATGTAGCCGGCGTGCGGACCGCCGAAGCCCATCGGCACACCGAAGCGCTGCGTCGTCCCGACGGCGATGTCCGCGCCGAGCTCACCGGGCGACTTCAGCAGCGTCAGCGCGAGCAGATCGGCGGCGACGGTGACGAGCGCCCCGAGCTCGTGCGCCTGGTCGATGACCGGCTTGATGTCCCGTACGGCTCCCGAGGCGCCCGGGTACTGGATCAGCACACCGTTGATCTCGCGCTCGGCGATTCCGGCGGGGATGCCCTCCCCGAGATCGGCGACGACGATCTCGACGCCGGTCGGTTCGGCCCGGGTCTGGATCACGGCGATGGTCTGCGGCAACGCGTCCGCGTCGACCAGGAACAGGCCCTTCTTGTTCTTGCCGAGCCGCCGCGACAGCGCCATGGCCTCGGCGGCCGCGGTGCCCTCGTCGAGCAGCGAGGCACCGGAGGTCGGGAGTCCGGTGAGGTCGGCGACCATGGTCTGGAAGTTGAGTAGCGCCTCGAGCCGTCCCTGCGAGATCTCCGGCTGGTACGGCGTGTAGGCCGTGTACCAGGCCGGGTTCTCCATGACGTTGCGCATGATGACCGGCGGCGTGAACGTGCCGTAGTACCCGAGCCCGATCATGGAGCCGAGGACCTGGTTGCGGTCGGCGAGGGAGCGCAGCTCCGCGATCACCTCGGCCTCGCTGCGGGCGCCCGGCAGGTCCAGCGCCTCGGCGCTCTTGATCACGGCCGGGACCGCGGCGGCCGTGAGCTCGTCCAGCGAGCCGTAGCCGACCTGCGCGAGCATCTTGGCGCGGGCCTCGTGGTCGGGGCCGATGTGGCGCTGCTCGAAGGGAACTGCCTCTTCGAGCTCGGAGAGCGGAATGCGATGGGCGGTCATTTGCGGAGGCCTCCTGGTCTGACACGACCTTCGAGGGGCACCACGGCACGGGTACCCGAACGGCCTCCCCCTCTGTCATCTCGACCTGAGAGCTTCACCGGATCGCCCGAAGGCCTCCGATTTTCACCGTCGGTGAGAGCGGAAGCCGTCGACACCCGCCCTGCTTTCCAGAGTGACCTCGTCCGTGCGGTACGTGAGCCTGAGAGATTCCGGGGAGGATTTGCTCCTTCGGCGCCTCCGATGGTGTCTGGAGGACTCTCCCGCACGGGGTCAGCAGCCGCTGCCAGCCTACCAGCGCGGTCAACGCACGAACCTTCGAGTGGCCGCCTCTCCAATTGTGCCGTTTTGTAGTGCTTACGGATGAGTTGCGACCATGTGGAGGGCCCGTGCGAACCGATATCGATCCGCGCAACCTGATCGGCCGCAAGGCGTTCGACCGCAACGGCACCAGGATCGGCACGATCGACGAGGTCTACCTCGACGACGCCACCGGCGAACCGGAGTGGGCGGCCATACGGACCGGCCTGTTCAGCAGGGACGCTTTCGTCCCCCTCGAGCCGAGTGAACTGATCGACGGCGCCCTCCACGTGCCCTTCGACCGCGCCCTGATCAAGGATGCCCCCGACTTCGGCGTGGGCCGCCACCTCTCCCCGGAACAGGAACTCCAGCTCTACCACCACTACGGCCTGGACGTCGCCGCACCTCCCCCGCTCGCGGACCACGACTTCGGCAGACTGGCAGGCACGGACGAGACGGCCTGAATCCCGCCGAGCCATCCAGCCGGCGCCCAGCCGCCTAGCCGTCCAGCCGTCTAAGGGGCAGCGGACCGCAGCCCCACAGCTCCGGGCCCGCCCTCCGGCCCGCGGCTGTCCTCCGGTCCCGATTCCGGTCCCGATTGCGGTCTCGATAACACCAGCGGCAACGGATCCGCCGGCTCCAGATCCGGATCGTCGACCCGGAAGGTGCGCACCCGCCCGGGCTCCGAGCCGGGCGTCTCGAACCGCACGGTGACCCGCCCCAGACCGCTGCCCTGCACCCACCCGTGCCCGAACTCGGCATGCCGTACGTCGTGCCCGGCGGGCCACCGCCGCTCGGCGAGCGCCGGCTGCTCCTCGGCCGGCGCCACGGCAGGCGCCTCGACCGGCCCCAGCTCCTCCGTCCGCTCCCCCGCCGCCTGCGCGAAGAGATCCTCCTGCGTGTAGTCGGCGAGCCCGCTGACGCCCACCCCGAGCAGCCGCACACCGCCCGTCGTGTCGACCGAGTCCAGCAACCGGGCCGCCGCCTCGCGGATCACCCCGGGATCGTCCGTCGGCCCGCGCAGCGTCTCGGACCGGGTGAGCGTCGAGAAGTCGTACCGCCGCACCTTCAGCACGATGGTCCGCCCGGACAGGCCGGCACCGCGCAGCCGCCGCACGCACCGTTCGGCGAGCCGCTGCACCTCGAGACCGACCCGCACCCGGTCGTGGATGTCCACGTCGTAGGTGTCCTCGACCGACACCGACTTCGCCTCCCGCTCAGCCACCACGGGCCGGTCGTCCCGCGCGAGCGCCATGGCGTAGAGGCCGTGCCCGTGCGACTTCCCCAGCAGCCGGACCAACTCGTCCTCCCCCGCCTCGACGATCTCCTCGATCGTGGTGATCCCGGCCCGCCGCAGGTGGTCGCCCGTCGCCGGCCCGACCCCCGGCAGTGTCCGCACCGACATCGGCGCGAGCATCGCCCGCTCGGTGCCCGGCTCGATCACCACCAGCCCGTCGGGCTTGGCCTGCTCCGAGGCGATTTTCGCAAGCATCTTGGAGGCGGCGAGCCCGACCGACCCCGTCAGCCCGGTGACCGCCCGTATGTCCGCGCGCAGCTGTGCCCCGACCAGCCGTGCCGACTGCTCGTCCCAGGCCGCTTCCCCGGCCTCCAGGTCCACGAACGCCTCGTCCAGGCTCAGCGGCTCCACCAGCGGCGACAACGCCCGCAGCAGCTCCATCACCCGCTCGCTGATCGCCTTGTAGAACCCGAAGCGCGGCACGAGATACGCGGCGTTCGGCGCGAGCCGCCGGGCCTGCCCCATCGGCATCGCCGAATGCACTCCGAAGACCCTGGCCTCGTACGACGCCGTGGCCACCACGCCCCGCGGCCCCAGGCCGCCCACGACAACGGCCTTCCCGCGCAGACTCGGCTTGGACGCCTGCTCCACCGAGGCGAAGAAGGCATCCATGTCGAGATGCAGGATCGTGGGCGCGGTTCTCACATCTCCGATGCTGCCCTACGCCACTGACAACGCCCCGGACAACCGCCGTGCCCGGCTCGGGGAAACCGCTTGCAGCCTGGCGCGGAAACGTCCCGCCTCCAACGGCCACACGGACACCACACTGCCGGACGGCTCAAACAGCCCGGTTCCGCCGCCGCGCCAGCTCGTCGGCCGGGTTGGGCCCGACCAGCGTCTCGCCGGTGTCGATCCGCTCCCCGTGCAGCTGGGACAGCGCGCTCTCGACATCGCGCCACACCACGCCCACGGCGATCCCGAAGACCCCTTGGCCCCCTTGGAGCAGGGCGTGGACCTCGTCGGGTGAGGTGCACTCGTAGACCGTCGCCCCATCGCTCATCAGCGTCATCCGCTCCAGGTCGCGGAAACCGCGTTCTCTGAGATGCTGGACGGCCGTGCGGATGTTCTGGAGCGACACCCCGGTGTCGAGGAACCGCTTGACGATCTTCAGGACGACGACGTCCCGGAAGCTGTACAGCCGCTGCGTCCCCGACCCGTAGGCGGGGCGCACACTCGGCTCGACGAGGCCCGTGCGGGCCCAGTAGTCCAGCTGCCGGTAGGTGATACCGGCAGCCGCGCAGGCCGTGGGCCCGCGATAGCCGATCTGCTCGGACGCCATGGACGTCGTCCCTCCGCTGCTCGGCACGGCCGTCGGTCGCTGCGGAGCGTGATCAGCCACGCCGCCGGACCGGGGACACCCCCCGCTGGGGCGGAGCCGTGAGCCCGGGGAAGGGTACGGACCGCTCGCCCTGAGACTGCGCTCGGGGCCGCCCCCAGCCGTACCGTCGCCGCTGCTTCTCACGCCGACCTCCGTCCTTGACCTGCCTTCTCGACGGTAGGCAGTCACCAGGGGTGCGTCAACGATCGCCACACTCGCCACGCCGAGTGATAATCACCCTAAGAGTGGTTTCCCGTGCCCCACCGCGGGGAAAGGCTAGCCGAATGCCTCCGATACGGGCCGCGTGACGCTCTCACTCGCCCGAGGCACATGCGGGCAATTCGCCCGCCACACATGCGACGGGCGGCCCTGCCGCGAACCACATCGTCCGCCGGGCCGCCCAGATGTCTCACCGACCACTGACACTCCCCGCCATCCGGCTCTCGCCGGAATCCGGAGCTCACTGGCTGCTGCTGCCGAAATCCTCCGGGGAGATCTGGTCGAGGAACTCGCGGAACTTCTCCACCTCGTCCTCCTGCTCGTCCGGGATCGCGATACCGGCGTCGTCGAGCACCGTGTCACTGCCGTAGATCGGCGTACCGGTGCGCAGGGCCAGCGCTATGGCGTCGGACGGGCGGGCGCTCACCTCGACGCCGCTGGCGAAGACCAGCTCCGCGTAGAAGACGCCCTCCCGCAGGTCCGTGATGCGCACTTCCGTGAGCTCCTGACCGACGGCTTCCAGCACGTCCTTGAACAGGTCGTGGGTCAGCGGCCGTGCGGGAGCCATGCCCTGCTGGGCGAAGGCGATCGCCGTCGCCTCCCCCGGTCCGATCCAGATGGGGAGGTAACGGTCGCCTCCCACTTCACGCAGCAGCACGATCGGTTGGTTGGAGGGCATTTCCACCCGGACACCTACGACATCGAGCTCGTTCACACAGCAACCCTAGGCCGTGCTCGGGATGTTTGGGTAGTCGGGCCGGGAACGGGCGCCTGATCCGGCCCTCCGCGACCGGCCGTCTCAGGGCAGTCGCACCCCGAGCGCCGTCTGGACCAGCGCGGCGTGCAGCTTCACCGTGAGCCCCGCGAGCTCCTTGGTGCGCTCCTCCGCATGAGCCCTGGTCTGCGGGTTCCGGTGCCGCCTCAGCGGGGCCACCACCTGGTCCACGAGCCCGGCCTCGCGGTCGGCGGCGGCCTTCATCACCCGCAGGTGCCGCGGCTCGATCCCGAACCGCCCCAGCTCGGCGATCAGCGAGGCCACCGTGGCCGCCTCCGCGTCGTACACCCCGTCCTCCAGTGGGGTGACGAGCCCGTACGACTCCCACTCCCCGAGCTCCTCCTCGCCGACACCGGCGGCGGCGAGCAGCTCCTCGCGCCCGATTCTGGCCGCTGTGGGCGCCTCGGGAGACTCGGGCACCGCGTCGCCGTCACGCTGACGCCCCAGCGCCGGCAGCTGGACGGCCTCACCGCGCTCCATGGCCTCCAGGTGCTCGCGGATCACCTTCAGGGGCAGATAGTGGTCCCGCTGCATCCTCAGGACGTGACCGAGACGCTCGACGTCGTGTGCGCTGAACTTGCGATACCCGGACGGGGTCCGCTGCGGCTCGATGAGCCCCTCCGCCTCCAGGAAACGGATCTTGGAGATGGTGACTTCGGGAAACTCGTCGCGCAGCACGTTCAGCACCGTGCCGATGCTCATCAGCCTGTCCGTGGCGGCGGCGCCGTGCCCGGCACCGCCGCTCGGTGTTTGAAGCATGGACCTTCCCTGACGGACGGACCTTCGCGGGGTTCCCCGGACGGAATCCGGTCAGTAGCCCCGCTGGCTGGCGTAGAAGACCAGCCGGTACTTGCCGATCTGCACCTCGTCGCCGTTGTTCAGGGCGACCTGGTCGATCCGCTCGCGGTTCACGTACGTGCCGTTCAGGCTGCCCACGTCGGCCACCGTGAACGAACCGTCCTGGCCTCGGCGGAACTCCACATGCCGCCGGGAGACCGTCACGTCGTCCAGGAAGATGTCGCTCTGCGGATGACGCCCGGCCGTGGTCAGATCGCCGTCCAGCAGGAAGCGGCTGCCCGAGTTCGGCCCGCGGCGCACGACCAGAAGCGCGGAGCCCAGCGGCAGCGCGTCGACGGCAGCCTGCGCCTCGGGCGACAGCGTCGGCATCGGCGTCTGGCCGGTGGTCTCGCTGTCGTAGGCCTCGAGACCGGAAATGGAGATCGTGGAGGTCGTCTCGGACGGACGCTCCGCCGCCGCCCCGGCCCGCAGCGGCGCGCCGCAGTTGGAGCAGAAGCGGCTGTTCTCCGCGTTGCGGTTACCGCACCTCGTACACACCAGGGCCGACATCGGATCCTCCTGCCGCGGCTGCCCACCGGGGGCATTGGACGCATACGGGTCGGAAAATCCACCACCCGCACCTGAGGTTGACGGTTGCCCGAAACCTATGCCGCCGGGCTGCGCAGGGTCAACCGACGGCGCGCCCTGACCTCCGGAAACGTCACCGCCCGGGCCACCGACCTGGTCCCGGAACAGCGGCCGCTGGCCCTCCGCGTCAGGCTGTGCGCGATGGCGAGCGGTAGCGTTGTCGCTGCCTTCTCGCGCGCTCTTGCCGAACAACTTCGCAAACAACTTCACGGGCGATTCCCCTTGACCGAAACAGACCCGCCCGTGGGGCAGGACGAACCCTGACTGAACACTCTGGCCGACCCGGACATCCTGACAACGTCCGTCTGCACCAGACAGTTTCCACCACGCACCACCCAATCGGTGCGCCGACCCCCCGCAACCTCATGCCCTCGCCGAACGTCGCCCATGCACCCCCGGTTCACTGGGAGGACGACCGAGCGTAGTCAGGCCGCTTCACCGCCCGCAAGGCGTCCACGACGATCTTGGGCGACCGCTCGATGGTGACCGTGGCCTGTTCCTTCTCGAGAGTCTGCACCACGCCTCCGGGGATGTTGAGCGCCGGCTCGAGGTCCTGCGGCTTGCCGATGACCTTGAAACGATAGGGCGCGTTGATCTTGTTCCCGTCGACGCTCACACCCTTGCCGGAGTCCGTGAGATACGTGCCTGCGACGACCCGCACGCCGTTCACCTGGATCGCCTCGGCACCCGCCGCGCGCAGCTCCTGGATCGCGTCGAGCAGCATGTCCGCCTCGACCGTCCCCTTCGTGTCCTCGATGGTCATGGTGATGCCGGGCCCCTGCGCGGCCACCGTGCCCGCCAGGATGCCGAGTTGCCGCTCCTTCTCGATGGTCTGCTTCCGGGCCTCCTCGGCCTGGTCCGAGCTGTTCTCCAGCTCGTCGCGCTGCGTCTCGAGGCCCTGCTTCTCGTCCTCAAGACGCTGCGTACGGTCATCCAGTTCATCGAGGATGCGGACAAGATCTTCCTGACGCGCCCCGCGCAGCGCGCTGTCACTGTCGCTGTTCGAGGCCACCTGCACGGCCAGCCCGAACCCGAGGCCGAACAGCAGCACCGCGACGATGAGCTGGGCCCGTGAGATCCGCGGCGGCCACAGCCCCTTCACCAGCCGCTGCCGTCCGGTCAGCTGCGGCTCGGGCTCAGGTTCGGGCTCGGGGGCCACCTCCGGTTCGGGCTCCGGTTCCGCTCCCGCTTCCGGGGTGTCCTGGGCAGCGGGCACCGACGCGGACACCTCTTGGGGCAGTTCCTTGCGCAGCCGGTTCCTGGACCCGTCACTCCCGCCACGCTGGTCCGAGCGCGTGTCGCCGTTCTCCTCGGGGCGCTTGTCGTCGTGCTCGCTCATCGGCCTCACGCCCGGAACACGTGCCGGCGGATCGCCGCGGCGTTGGAGAAGATCCGGATGCCGAGGACGACCACCACACCGGTGGACAGCTGGGCGCCCACGCCCAGCTTGTCCCCCAGGAACACGATCAACGCGGCCACCACCACGTTCGACAGGAACGACACCACGAAGACCTTGTCGTCGAAGATGCCGTCGAGCATGGCCCGCAGGCCGCCGAAGACGGCGTCGAGCGCCGCCACGACAGCGATCGGCAGATAAGGCTCGACCACCGCCGGAACCTCAGGCCGGACCAACAGGCCGGCCACGACTCCCACGACGAGGCCCAGTACGGCGATCACGATGTGCCCTTCTCGCTCTTCTCAATGCTCGGCTGTGCTGTACGAACGATCACACTCGGCGCGGCGGGCAGCCGGAGGTCGTCCTCCACGGAGATGGCCGTCCTGACGCCGTAGCTCTCCTGGAGCGCGTCCAGATACAGCCCGTCCGCGCTGTTCTGGAACCGAGTGCTCAGCCGCTGTCCGTCCCCCACCGCGAGCACCGTGTACGGCGGCACCAGCGGCTTGTTGTCGACCAGTATCGCGTCCCCCGCGGCCCTGATCGCGGACAGCGCCGTCAGCCGCTGCCCGTTGATCGAGACGGCCTCGGCGCCCGACTCCCACAGTCCGTTGACCACGCGCTGCATGTCCCGGTCGCGCACCCGGCCGGTGTCGGAGAACCCGGTGGTCTCGCGCGGGTCGCCGTCACCGCCCGTGCCGGCGTCCTTGGCGTCGTTCACCACCAGCGTCACGCCGGGGCCGTGCACCGCCGTGGCGCCCGACAGAATGCCCACGATCTCGGACTCGGCACTGCCACCGCTGTGCTTCAGCGCCTCCCGCTGTCGGGCACTCACGTCCTCGCGCAGCCGGTCGACGGAGTCCTCCAGCTTGTCCGCCGCCTCGGTCTTCCGGTCGATCCGGTCGACCAGTTCCTCGCGCTCCTTGGCGACGACCGGAGCGGCGACCCGCGCCTGCGCCGCTCCCACGGTCACGACGAGGGCCGCGAGCACCAGGCCGGCGGCAAGCCCCAGCTTCGCCCTGAGCGTCTTCGGCATGCCGGCGTCGCCCGCGGCCTTCTTCCGCGCGGCGGCCTCGGCGTATCCGTCGTCGAGGCTGTGGTCCATGACGTTGGTCAGCAACGACATGGACGCGTCCGGGCGCCTGGGCCGCGTCGGTGTGCTCCGAATGGGGGGTTGCTGCGGCATGCCGCACATCGTCGCACGTCGGGGCCGCTACCTCCGAACGGCCCCACCGGCGTGCCGGACAGGCCCCGTTGGGGACACTTGTCCGGCACGCACGCGTGCAGGCCGTTCTACCGGCCGGCGCTGTCCACGACCGCCGACCACTCGTCCAGCAGGGCCTGCGCGGAGGCGTCGTCCGGCCCCTCGGCCCACAGGTGGGTGACGGCCTCGGCCGGGTCGGGCAGCACCATCACCCAACGGCCGTCCGTCTCCACCACACGCACGCCGTCCGTGGTGTCCACGAACCGGTCTCCGGCCGCCTCGACGACCCGCCGCATCACGAGCCCCTTGACGGCCCACGGAGTCGCCAGGTCCCGCTTCAGAACGTGCGCCCGCGGGATCCGCGCGTCGATCTGGCTGAGCGTGAGCTGCGTCCGCGCCACGAGCCCGATGAGCCGTACGAAGGCCGCGGTGGCGTCGTACACGCTGCTGAACTCGGGGACGATGAAGCCGCCCTTGCCGTCGCCGCCGAAAATCGTCCCTTCCTCACCGCCCACGCGCGTGAGGTCGTCGGGAGACGTGGTCGTCCATTCGACCTGGGTCCCGTGGTACGCCGCCACCTGCTCGGCGATCCGGGTCGTGGTCACCGGCAGCGCGACCCGGCCGCTGCGCCGCTCGGCCGCGATGAGGTCGAGCATCACGAGCAGCGCCCGGTCGTCCTCGATGATGCGCCCCTTCTCGTCGACGAGGGACAGCCGCTCACCGACGGGATCGAACCGCACCCCGAACGCGGCCCCCGAGGACGCCACGATCTCACCGAGACGCACCATCCCGGACCGCCGCATGTCGGCCGTCTCCGTCGGCCTGGACTCGTCGAGACCGGGATTGATCGTCAGGGAGTCGACACCGAGCTTCCCGAGCAGGCTCGGCAGCACGAGTCCCGCACTTCCGTTGGACGCGTCCACGACCACCTTCAGGCCGGAGTCCGCGATCCCCGTCGTGTCGACGTTCCGCAGCAGCGACCCGGTGTACGAGTCGAAGACACTCGCCGGGAAGTGCAGGTCACCGATCTCTCCGGGGAACGCGCGCCGGTACTCCTGCCGCGCGAACACCCGGTCCAGCTTCCGCTGGCTGCCCTGCGACAGGTCCGCGCCCTGTCCGTCGAAGAACATGATGTCGACGGAATCCTGCACGCCGGGCGTGGTCCGGATCATGATCCCGCCGGCACTGCCTCGGGCTGTCTGCTGCCGGGCGACCGGCAGCGGCACGTTCTCCAGGTCCCGTACGTCGATGGCACTGGCCTGCAACGCGGAGATCACCGCCCGCTTCAGCGCACGGGCACCACGGGAGTGGTCACGGGCCGTGGTGACCGTCGAGCCCTTCTTCAGGGTCGTCGCATAAGCGCCGGCAAGTCGTACCGCCAGCTCCGGGGTGATCTCCACGTTCAGGATTCCGGACACGCCCCGGGCACCGAAGAGGTGTGCCTGTCCCCTGGATTCCCAGATGACCGAGGTATTGACGAAGGCACCGGCTTCGATGGTCTTGAACGGATAGACCCGCACATTGCCCTGAACGATCGATTCTTCACCGATCAGGCACTCATCACCGATGACCGCCCCGTCCTCGATCCGCGCCGCGCGCATGATGTCGGTGTTCTTTCCGACCACGCAGCCACGCAGATTGCTGTGCGGCCCCACGTAGACGTTGTCGTGCACGACGGCCTTGTGCAGAAAAGCGCCGCTCTTGACGACCACGTTGGAGCCCACGACCGTGTGCTCACGGATTTCGGCACCGGCCTCGACCTTGGCGTAGTCCCCGATGTAAAGGGGCCCACGGAGCACGGCGTCAGGATGGACCTCGGCACCTTCCGCGACCCACACCCCGGCGGAGATCTCGAACCCGTCGATGTCGACGTCGACCTTGCCCTCCAGGACGTCGGCCTGCGCCTTCACATAGCTCTCGTGCGTGCCGACGTCCTCCCAGTACCCCTCGGCGATGTAGCCGTAGACCGGCTTGCCTTCCTTCATCAACTGCGGGAAGACATCGCCGGACCAGTCGACGGGCACATCGGGCTCGACATAGTCGAAGACCTCGGGCTCCATCACATAGATGCCGGTGTTCACGGTGTCGGAGAAGACCTGGCCCCAGGTGGGCTTCTCGAGGAAGCGCTCCACCTTGCCTTCCTCGTCGACAATGGTGATGCCGAATTCCAGAGGATTGGGCACACGTGTCAGACAGACCGTGACCAGTGCGCCCTTCTCCTTGTGGAAATTGATGAGCTCGGTGAGGTCGAAATCCGTCAGCGCATCGCCTGAGATGACGAGGAAGGCATCGTCCTTCAACGCCTCTTCGGCATTCTTGACGCTTCCGGCGGTACCGAGTGGCTTCTCCTCATTGGCATAGGTGAGCTCCATACCGAGCTCTTCGCCGTCACCGAAGTAGTTCTTGACGAGCGAGGCCAGGAACTGGACAGTTACGACTGTTTCGTTGAGCCCATGCCTTTTGAGCAGCCGCAGCACATGCTCCATGATCGGGCGGTTGGCCACGGGCAGGAGCGGCTTGGGCATGCTTGAGGTCATGGGGCGAAGGCGCGTGCCTTCGCCTCCGGCCATCACGACGGCCTTCATGTCGGAAGCGTCCTCCTCTAAGAGATGACGGTCTAGCCGACTTCCCCCGCGAGGATTGTCCCGCACTTTTGCACCACGGGCCAACGCACCGCTTCGGTGGGAGCAATCCGCGAGTTCAATCGGGCATGGCGTCCGCACGGACCAGGCGGCGGACTTGTACCACGTAGAGGACTCCTGCCCACCAGTACAGCGTTGTACCCCATCCGGCGAACGCCCATCCGAAAATAGCAGCCAGTGACGAGATCCAACCACTTCCGTCACTGAGCAGGAGCAGGGGGAAGGCATACATCAAGTTGAAGGTGGCGGCCTTGCCCAGGAAGTTCACCTGGGGCGGCGGATAGCCGTGCCGGCGGAGGATGCCCACCATCACCAGCAGAACCAACTCCCGCGCCAGAAGTACAGCGGTCAACCAGAGGGGCAGAATCTCTCGCCACGTGAGGCCGACCAAAGTCGAAAGAATGTAGAGCCGGTCTGCCGCGGGATCGAGGAGCCGACCGAGGCTGCTGATCTGGTTCCAGCGCCGCGCGAGCTTGCCGTCCAGGTAGTCGCTGACGCCGCTCAGTGCCAGTATCAGAAGGGCCCAGCCGTCACTCTGGGGCCCACCGAACTCAGGCCGCAGAATCAGCCACAGGAAGACGGGCACGCCGACGAGGCGCGCCATGCTGAGGATGTTCGGGATGGTGAGCACACGGTCCGTCTGGACGCGAGTCTCCTGAACCTCCACCCGGGGGCCTCCTGTGGGAAACGAACCAACGATGCTCCCTGACCTTACCTCAACGCAAAAAAGCTCTGGCTCTCGGGCTGCGTGCCCAAGAGCCAGAGCTCTAAAAGGAGTTCGGCGGCGTCCTACTCTCCCACAGGGTCCCCCCTGCAGTACCATCGGCGCTGTAAGGCTTAGCTTCCGGGTTCGGAATGTAACCGGGCGTTTCCCCTACGCTATAACCACCGAAACACTATGAAACTGTCAGCCGCACCACGCTGTGGCAGCATGGGGCTGTTCGTGGTTTCAGAACCAACACAGTGGACGCGAGCAACTGAGGACAAGCCCTCGGCCTATTAGTACCGGTCAACTCCACACGTTACCGTGCTTCCATATCCGGCCTATCAACCCAGTCGTCTACTGGGAGCCTTA
>NZ_NGFN01000820.1 GCF_002148965.1 Streptomyces swartbergensis
GCACGGAGGGGGCGGCGGGACGGGTTGGTGATGGTCAGGGTCACGTCCGCTGTGTCGCCGAGGCGTACGGAGGTGTCGCCGGAGCGGGTCAGGCCCAGGCGTCGTACGGGGGCGGCCAGGGCGAAGTCACAGGCGCAGGCCACGGCCAGGGGTGCGTTGACCGCCAGGATGCCCGTCCAGCCGGGTTCCCAGATGCCGACCGGGAGGGAGCCCAGGGCCGCGAGAAGGGCGGCGCGTCCGGTGAGTGCCATCAGCGGGGGACGGGGACGTGGGCGAGGATCGCGTTGATGACGGAGTCGGCCGTCACGCCTTCCATTTCGGCCTCCGGGCGGAGTTGTACACGGTGGCGGAGGGTGGGGAGGGCCAGTGCCTTCACGTCGTCGGGGATGACGTAGTCGCGGCCTGTCAGCCAGGCCCAGGCGCGGGCGGTGGCCAGGAGGGCCGTGGCGCCTCGGGGGGAGACGCCGAGGGTGAGGGACGGCGACTCGCGGGTGGCGCGGCAGATGTCGACGACGTAGGCGGTGATCTCTGGGGAGATCGTCGTCTTGGCGACGGCGGCGCGTGCCGCTTCCAGGTCGGCCGGGCCCGCTACGGGGCGTACGCCGGCGGCGTGGAGGTCGCGTGGGTTGAAGCCCTCGGCGTGGCGGGTCAGGACGTCGATCTCGTCCTGCCGGGAGGGGAGGGGGATGGTGAGCTTGAGGAGGAAGCGGTCCAGCTGGGCTTCGGGGAG
>NZ_NGFN01000821.1 GCF_002148965.1 Streptomyces swartbergensis
CCGGGATGCAGGACCGCTCCAGCCGCCCACACCACCAGCCCCGCCGCACCCCGGACGCCGTTGAGGAGCAGGTCGTGCGCCTGCGACGCGAACATCGCATCGGGCCGCTGCGGCTGGCCGCCCGCTGCAACATCGCCGCCTCCACCGCCCACCGCATCCTCGTCCGGCACCACCTGCCCGCCCTGGCAGCCTGCGACCGGGCCACCGGCGAACCAGTACGCCGCTACGAACGGGCCCGGCCCGGCGAACTGCTCCACATAGACGTCAAGAAAYTCGGCCGCATCCCTGATGGCGGCGGCCACAAGGTGCTGGGCCGTGCGGCCGGCAGCCCGAACAAAGACCGCCGTAACGGGGCCGGATACGCCTACCTGCACACCGCCCTGGACGACCACTCCCGCCTGGCTTACACCGAAGACCTGCCCGACGAGAARGCCGCCACCTGCGCGGCCTTCCTGCGCCGGGCAACGGCCTGGTTCGCCCAGCACGGTGTCACCGTCGAGCGGGTCCTGACCGACAATGCCTGGGCCTACACCAAGAACACCTGGCGGGACACCTGCCGTGAGCTGGGCATCGGCCCGCGCTGGACCCGGCCCTGGCGTCCGCAGACGAACGGCAAGGTCGAGCGCTTCCACCGCACCCTGCTCGATGAATGGGCCTACCAGCGGCCCTACACCTCAGACACCGAACGACAGACAGCGTTTCCCGACTGGCTGGACTGGTACAACTACCA
>NZ_NGFN01000822.1 GCF_002148965.1 Streptomyces swartbergensis
GGTGGGGGCCACGAGCGGCAGCACGCCGGGGTGCAGGGCCGCGGGGTCCCGGGCGGCGGCGAGCGTGAGGAGCGCGGCGACCGCCACGCCGGAGGCGACGACCAGCAAGGCGCGCACGTCCCAGCGGTCGGGGCGGTACCGGGTGCGCAGCGACCGCCGTCCGCCGAGCCGGAGACCCGCGAGCGCGGCGGCGAGGCCGGTGAGGAGTACGGGGATGCCGTAGGTGGCGCCTTCGGCGGTGAGCAGACCGTACGTTCCGGCGCACATGCCGAGCAGCCCGCCCAGGGTGAGGGCGGCGGTGGTGCGGCGGACGGCGGCGGGGACCTGGGCGGTACGGCCGTAGCCGCGGGCGTCCATCGCGGCGGCGAGCGACACCGAGCGCTCCAGCGCGCCCTCCAGGACCGGGAGCCCGACGTGCAGCAGGCCCCGGACGCCCTTGTCCGGTCGGCCGCGCAGGCGGCGGGCGGCGCGCAGGCGCTGGACGTCGGCGATGAGGCTGGGCGCGAAGGTCAGGGCCACGACGACCGCGACGCCCATTTCGTACAGGGCGCCCGGGAGGGACTTGAGCAGGCGGGAGGGGTTCGCGAGGGCGTTCGCGGCGCCGACGCAGATGAGCAGGGTGGCCAGTTTCAGGCCGTCGTACAGGGCGAAGGTGAGGGCCTCGGCGGTGACCTCGCCGCCGAGGCGGATGCCCTGGGCCCAGGCGGGGAGGCCGGCTTCGGGGAGGG
>NZ_NGFN01000823.1 GCF_002148965.1 Streptomyces swartbergensis
GTTCGGGCCCGTGAGGTCCGCGAGGTGGCACGCGCTCTCCACGGCCTGTTCGGCTGCCTTCTCCACTCCAAGCCCGGCCTGCGCCGACAACTGCATGACCGGCTCAACGACCGTTCCGCTCAAAAGGGACCGGCGAGCAGTGTCACAGACGTGTTGAGCTCAATCCGGAACGCGGTCCATCCGCGGCAACAGGGGATCAGAGGGCAACTGGTCGGTCGGTGCAGTACAGGCTGACGCAGAGGGGGCACAGAGGGGTGCCTTCCACCCGGTCCCAGCCGGGAGGCAGCACTGCCAAGCCGGTGCGCTGGTTCACCATGAATCCGTCGGACTTGGCAACCGTCCTGCACCATGAGCACGCCACGATCAGCCTTCCGGCCGCGTGTCGATACGCGACCCAGTGCTTGATCCAGCTGATCAGCTTCAGCATGTGCTCACTCTAGAGCTGGCGGCGACCTGGTGTRAGGGCCGCGAGCAGCAGGGCGGCCACGCTGCCGGCTTCCGTGATTTCACCGGCACGCACCGCTGAAACGGCGTCGTGCAGGGGACGCCACTGCACGGTCATGCCTGACTCGGTGGCATCCCGGTGCATCCTGCCCGGCTGGAGATCCAGCCTCGCAGCCGCCACCGACAACGCCCGCGCGGTTGCGGGCCCGGCCCGTGCCTTCCTTCACCCAGGCCGGGCCAGGCCCGCCGCGCTCACCGCGCCTTCGGCAACGCGTCCAGGG
>NZ_NGFN01000824.1 GCF_002148965.1 Streptomyces swartbergensis
ATTCGGGTGGTGGGTGGGCATAAGTCCGGGGGTCCAGGGGCGGAGCCGCCTGGGACGGTTCGGTCACGCCGAGCGCCGAAAGCCGATCGTCGGCACGGCCCGCCGCAATGGCCAGGGCCTGACCAGCTCCTCCGACACCAGCCCCGCCAGGAACCCGTACCGCCGCAACGCCGCCGGATCCTGCCCCTCCACCGACTGCACCCTCCGCCACCACGCCGCGATCTCCGACCACCCCGGCGCCGACAACGACCCCCCGAACTCCTGCACGGACAGCGCCGCGGTCAGCCCGGCGAAGGCCAGCCGGTCCGCCAGCGGCCAGTCCGCCAGCGTCCCCGTCACGAACCCGGCGACGAACACGTCCCCCGCCCCCGTCGGATCGAGCGCCTCGACCTCGATCGCCGGCACCTCCGCCGTCTCGCCCGTACGCCGGTCCACCGCATACGCGCCGTCCGCCCCGAGCGTGACCACCGCGAGCGGCACGTGCTCGGTCAGGGCGTGTGCCGCCGCCCTGGGGCAGTCCGCGCCCGTGTACCGCATGGCCTCCTCCGCGTTCGGCAGGAACGCCTCGCAGTACCGCAGGTCGGGCAGCGCCGCCAGGTCCCACGCGCCGGTGTCGTCCCAGCCGACGTCGCCGAAGACCCGCGTGCCCTTGCTCGCGGCCTGGGCGATCCAGGGCGCGCTCACGCCGGGCGTGAGGGAGGCGACGGCGGCACGCGCGCGGGGCG
>NZ_NGFN01000825.1 GCF_002148965.1 Streptomyces swartbergensis
CCAGAGTCTGTGCTGGATCTCAGGGTGGCGAGCCAGGAGTTGGAAGGTCCAGGCGAGAAGCGAGGCGGAGGTCTCCACGCCCGCGGCCAGCACCGACATCACCTGGTCGCGCACCTCGGCATCACCAGGCCGGCGCCCGCTGTCCTCGTCCCCGACCATAATCTGCGAGAGCAGGTCCTGCCGGCCCTGTTCCTGCTGCCGGTACTGGGCGATGACCTCGCCGATGGTGGCGTCCAGGCGTGCGCGCGCCGCGTCGAAGCGCCGGTTGGCCGGGGTCGGCACGCGGTGGACCCAGTCTGCTGGGATCAGCATCCGGCGGAGCAGGCCCCGCAGAAGTTCCGGAAGCGCCTCCGCCATCACCTGTGCCGCCTGTCGGCCGGCGGGCGCGGAGACCAGCGTTCGCGCGACCACCAGCCCCGCCACCCGGTACATCGCGGTCCCGACATCGAGCACCTGGCCCGCCCGCCACGAGGACGTCGCTTCCACCACACACTCGCGCATCACCTCGGTGTAGCCGGCGACCCGGCTGCGGTGGAACGCGGGCTTCACCACCGGCCGCTGAGCCCGGTGGTCGTCGGCCTTGCAGGTGATCACGCCGTTCCCGACCAACTCGCGAGCCGCTTCCATGACCGGGCCGCCCTTGTCAAAACGGTCCTGTCGCGAGACGAGCACCTGCATCGCCGCCACGGCACTGTTCATGAGGAAACACTTCCGCCCC
>NZ_NGFN01000826.1 GCF_002148965.1 Streptomyces swartbergensis
GGATCGATCAGCCTCTCGGTGACGCCGTTGCGCTGGTCCGCCGCTTCCTGGCCGACGGGCTCAGCCTCCTGATGGACGACGCCGTGATGGACCGCATCGATGACGACGTGCGGACTCTGCTCCTGGCGCGCGGGCCCGAGGGAAGCGCAGAGGTGGTCACCGTCCTTGCCTCCCAGATCGCCACATTCCTGATCCTGGCGGCGCCGGACGGCGATCCCGACACGCTGTACAGCGACTGGATTCGCTCGCAGATCGAATCGGCACGCGACTTCCAGCGTGCCCAGCAGGGCCCGCGTCCGCAGGAGTCGTGAACACCTGCGGTCGGGCTATGAACGAGCACGGTCGGATTGTCGCTGGCGTCAACAGCGGCGGAGCGGGACCGCTCGTTCCGGTGATCTCTGCTCTGGCAGCCGTCATGGTGATGCGCCCGTCACCAGACTCGCGGTCGTGGCCACGCCGAACACCCCTGATCCCGCTTGCGAGGACTCCCACGACGGAGCGGGACAGCCGACTGTCGGCACCGGCCCGGTCCGGTTCCCGCTTGTGCGGTGGGTGCTCGCTCCGCGCACGACGTGGCGGGCCCGGCGCCTGGCCGCCGACTTCGGTGAAGGCATGGATGCCCGGACCGCGTGGGTGATGGCGCGCCTGGCCCGCCACCCCGAGGAGCACGGCTTCGCCATGTCCCACCTGGACGACGAACGCCGCGCTGCGGAGTGAG
>NZ_NGFN01000827.1 GCF_002148965.1 Streptomyces swartbergensis
GGCTGGGCGAGGTGACGGGGCGGGTGGTGCCGGCCTGACGGCGCTCCAGGGGCGTCCGCGAAGCCCCGTCGTGCGCCCGCGGGGCCGCCCGGATCTGGCCGACAGTCGCCCCTCCCGGCGCTTCTGATGCCGCTCGGCCCCTGACTCACACCGCCCGGCACCGTCATACTGGGCGTCGGGCGGTGTGCCACACGTGCGCGGTGCACGGCACGTTCGGGGCGCTCGTCGGTGTGCACTTCAGCCGCGTCACCGGTGCGCTCGGCAGCCGCCCTCCCCCGCACGACCCGTAGCCGCCCCTCTTCCGACCGACCGGAGCCCGTGGCCATGACCGTCTGCCTGCTCCTGCTGAGCGTTGTCGCCGTGACGGCCGCCGTACCCGTTCCCCGTGCGCTGACCCGGGCCGACTGGCCCGAGCGGGAACCGGTGGTCGCGCTGTGGGTGTGGCAGTGCCTGGTCGCCACCGTCCTGCTGTGCTGCGTGACGGCACTCGCCCTGGGCGCCGCCGCCGTCTTCGGCACGGTCCGCGCCCAGCTCTTCGCCCCGGCTCCGCCCGCGGTGACCGCGGCGTACGACCTGTCCACCGCCCCGCCGGTGGCCGCCGCCCTCACCCTGCTGCTGGCCTGCGGTGCCGCCTGGACGACCGCGATGCTCGCGCGTGAACTCGTCGAAGCGCGCCGGCGCCGCGCCCAGGCCCGCGCCCACCTCCGCGAA
>NZ_NGFN01000828.1 GCF_002148965.1 Streptomyces swartbergensis
CCGGCTGCACCGTTCTCCCAGCGGTGCAGCCACGCCATGCCCGTGCGCAGCGTGTACAGACGCCGACCGCGATTCACAAGCGCGCCATCGGGTTGCCGGTGGCCTCCCGGATGTGTGACCGGGCGGGCCGCTCGGCTTCCGGGTGCGGCGGGCACCGAGGCTTGCGACCGTAGGAGTGAAGGAGGCGGGTCCGAACGGGCGAGGACGGAGGCGGTCCGTCATGCTGAGGGCGCATCCTTCGCTCCTGCGGGAGCTCGTCGAACGCTGCGAGACGCTCAGGCGGCGCATGGCGTCCGGTGGCAGTGCGGAGATCAGGCGCCAGCTCGAGGACGCGTCGTACACGCTGTGTGTGGTCACCGGCACCCGTCAGTTGGACWCGGCGCTGKMTGTGGCMCGCCGGCAGCTGGCCGACGCGATGCGMCCCGAGCAGCCTCKGCGTCGCTGACGAAGCCCGGGCCACAGGCGCACCCTGGGGGCAGACCGCCAGCACCATCCAGGCCTGGCCGGTGAATCGGGATGGGCGCGGTGGCTGGGGACTCCTGTTCTGCCGATCCTGGCCGCGTCGGGTGGCATGGCCTGGAGATCACGATGGCGGTGTGCCGCGGTTCCGAGGTGCGGCGCGAACCGGTGGGCAAGCGCGTGAAAGCCGCGATCGTGCTGGTCGACGATCCCGGCGGGGATCCGGCGGGCCGCCTGTTGTGA
>NZ_NGFN01000829.1 GCF_002148965.1 Streptomyces swartbergensis
GTTCCTCGCCGGTGGCTGGCGGTGGGAAGCGGACCGCTTCGCGCAGGGCGTCGATCAGCGCCTCGCGACTGTCGAACTCGTCGCCGGCTGAGATCAGTCCTGCCGTGCGGGCTTGGGACAGCAACTGGTGCAGGTGGGCGTCGATGTCGCCGTCGGCGGTCTCGGCCACCTTCAGGTCTTGCTGTCGGCGTCGCAACAGCCGCCGGGCGGCCGTCAGGTCGTGCTGCTTTTGCGCCTGATCCTCGCCGACAGCGCCGAGGAAGTACGGCAGGGTGGAAGTCAGCCGTGCTCCGCCGTCTCGTTCGCCCTGCCGGTGAAACAGGATGCTGCGTGTGGTGATCTCGTCCTGGTTCTGCAGACACAGCGGCACTGCGTGCCCAAGGTGAACGGCGAACGGCGTCTGCAGGCTCCCGGGCTGGGGTTCGCTGCGGACGTCGCCCAGGCCGATCCTCCGTCCGAGCTGCTGGCGCAGTTCGTCGGAATCGCAGTTGTTCGCGAGCCGCTCATAGGGCAGCGGCCGCAGGGCGGAGCCGAACTCAAGCATCGCTGTGGAGACGGACTTCTTGCCTTTACCGGGGAGCCGGCGTGCCACGAACGCCCGGGTGTCGGGCAGCTGGAGCAGCACGGCCACCCATTCGACGGTCCTGGTGATCGGACCGACCGAGACGGGGGCGTCGTCCCTCCCCAGGCATAAGT
>NZ_NGFN01000083.1 GCF_002148965.1 Streptomyces swartbergensis
GCCCGCTTCGACGCCCGCAACGGCACGACGGCCCACACCGACCGCCGCAGGGCGGGCCCTGCGGCGGTCGGTGTGGGCCGTCGTGCCGTTGCGGGCGTCGAAGCGGGCGGCGAGGTCGTCGGCGCGGCCGCGCACCTCGGCGCGCAGTCCGGCCACCGTCCAGGTGCGGCCCGCGTATCCGGCGGCCGGCAGTTCGCCGTGGCCGATGAACTCGACGCGCTGGAGGAGGACCTCCACGCCTGTGAGGAAGCCGAGCAGGTCCAGCGGCGAGTCGACCTCCTCGAACAGGCTCCGGTTCTCGGCGAGCAGCTCCAGGCCGCGTGCCTCGTTGCCGGTCAGCGCGCAGAACTCCAGGTGCCGGCCGACCTCCTGGGCCATCGAGGGGTTGCGGCGGCAGCCGCGGTAGCCGGCGAGGTGCAGTTCGCGGGCCCGGTCGGTGCGGCCGGTGTGCAGCAGGGGCAGCAGTGCGTACGACACGGAGCGGGTCGGCTCCTCCTGGCAGGACTCCTTCCCGGCCAGGACGGGCTCCCAGGTGCGCAGCGCCCGCTCGTCGTCGCCCGCCGTCAGGTGGTACAGGGCGCGCTCGCAGATCTCGCAGGCCTCGCAGTCGCTGAGCCGGGTGCGGGTGCGGGCCGCCCACAGCTCGTAGGCGGGGGTGGTGTCCTCGCCGACGTGGGCGGCGAGCTGGTACGCCTGCCCGTAGTAGGGCTGGAGGCCCAGGTCGGCCTTCTCGTACCGGTCGCGCATCTCCGTGAGCCACTGGCGCAGACTGGCCAGCGGTATCTCGGGCAGCTGCCGCAGGGCGTGGGCCACCCACTTGAACCGCCAGAACAGCATGTGGCGCAGGCGCTCGTCGAAGACGTCGGGCTGCTCGTCGAAGAGGGTGAGCAGGCGCGCGAAGACGACGGGCGACTTGCGGGGTTCGGAGCCGTAGGTGTACGCCTCCTGGAGTTCGAGGAGCGCGTGGACCAGCGGGACGGGCTCCGCGAACTGCTCGGCGGCGTCGACCAGTTCCTCGGCGGTGACGGTGCGGGTACGGCCGTAAGGGCGCCGGTCGTTCTCCTGAAGCGCCTGGTACAGCTCGTCTGTGCTCTGGGGATGGGGTGCGGTCGGCATCGTCAGCTGTCCTTGCGGAGGGCGTGGGCGAGAAGGTCGAGGAAGGAGCGGTTGATCAGGCTCGACTCGGCGGGCCTGAGCGGGCGCCGGGACAGCATCGCGGCCTGCCCGTAGAGGGCTTCGGCGCTGGTGCGGGCCAGCTCGGGCTCGTCGATGGCGACGGCGGCACGGACCAGCGGGTTGAGCTGGTTGAGGATCAGCTGGGCCCGCGGAGCCTCCTGGCGCAGCGCGCCGAGGATGTCGCCCCACAGGCCGCCCTCCTGCTCGCGGGCGAGCTGGGAGCGGGTGCGCTCGTGCCGGGCCTCACGGCTGTCGACGAGGAGGGCGGGGGCGTTGGCGGGCTGGAAGGTGCGCAGCGCGACGTCGCAGTCGAACACGGCGAGGGCGTCGCGGGCCAGGGCGAGGTAGGCCGCGGCGGCCAGTTCCGTCTCCCGGTCGACGGGGTCGAGGTGGGCGGTGAGGGTCGCCGGGTCGAGGTCGGCGACACTCGCCTCGGGCCGGATCTCGGGCAGCCGGTGGACCAGTTCACGGTCGTAGGTGTAGCCGCCGTTGACGACGCCCAGCCCGGCCGCCGAGGCGATCGCCGCGACCTGCCGGAACTCCTCCACGCTCGACGTCACGAGCACGGTCCGGTGGGTGCGCGCGAACTCGTCGAGGGTGGTGTGCCCGTCGGTGGTCTCGAACGGCAGCCAGGGCAGCAGCATCCGCAGGATCTCTTCGTCGTGCACCGCGAGCGACTTCACGGCCAGGTGGTGGGCCTGGAGGAAGCGGGCCAGCAGGTCCGGGTCGCTGGCGGCGGCCCGGGCGATCCACGCGCGCAGCCGCTCGGCGAGGGCCTCACGGACGGCGGCGAGCGTATCGTCCTCGTACAGGGACTCACGCGACGCCGTCGGGCGCAGGCTCTCGGCGTCGACGACACAGCGGACGAAGAACGCCCACTCCGGCAGGATCTCCTCGGCCTGCTCGGACAGCAGCATGCCCTTGACGTGCACCCGGTGGCCGTGGCGGCGCCCGGCCGGCACCGCCTCGGGCAGCACGCACGCGATGCCCTTCAGGCCCACGGCCGGCAGGTCCAGCTCGATGGTGTCCAGCGGGGTGAACCCGAAGACCTCCTCGCCGTACGCGGCCAGCGCGCGGGAACGGGCTCCCGGTGTGGGGTACGTACGCGCCCAGGGCGCGGGCTCGGGATTGACGGACGCGCCAGGACCACCCGGAGCACCCGGGCCACCCGGAGACCCCGGGCAGCCTGTGCCGTCGTCGAAGGTCACCGGGTGGCGCAGCAGGGAGCCGAAGTGCCGGGCCAGCGCGTGCACCTGCGCCGGGCGGGTCCACTCGCCCGCGTCGGCGCGCGGCGTCAGCGTGACGGTGGTGCCGGGCGCCGGGCGGGCGGAGGCGGGCAGGGTGCGGACGGTGTAGCTGCCGTCACCGCGCCCCCGCCACTCCACCGCGGGGGCGTCGGGGGTGCGGGCGGAGCGGCTCAGGACGTGGATCTCGTCCGCCACCAGGAAGCAGGAGAGCAGGCCGATGCCGAACTGGCCGATGAAGTCGCCGCGTTGCTCGGCGATCCGCTCCGCGCGCTTGCTGCTGCGGCCGATGGTGGCGAGGAAGGTGTGCACATCGGCCTCGGTGAGACCGACGCCGTCGTCCTCGACGCGCACCACCGAACCGTCGGCGTACAGGCGGATGCCGAGGGCGCCGGCGGGTGCGGCCGATTCGAGGCCGTGCCGGGCGGTCAGCGCGTCCACCGCGTTCTGCATCAGTTCGCGCAGGTAGACGCGGGGGCTGGAGTAGAGGTGGTGGGAGAGGAGATCGACGAGGCCGCGCAGATCCACCTGGAAGGTGCGGTCGGCGCCGGCCGGGTTCGCGGCGGTGTCGGGCAGAGTCATCGGGCAGTCCGGAGTGGGAGGAGTGACGGGTGGCGGGGCTGGATCGTGGTCCGAGGTCCGCTCAGGCGCGGCGGTGGTGGCGGGCGAACTGCTTCTCGGGCTCCGCGAAGTAGGTCCAGGGCCAGCTGGTGTAGGCGCCGTCGAGCGTCTGGAAGACGCGCCGGACCGTGTGGCGCTCGCCGGCCAGCGACAGGGCCATGGCGAACATGTTGAAGTCGTGCTGCCAGCCCGGGCGGTACACGTAGGCGGGGTGGAGGATGCTGTGGTCGGCCGCTTCCCGCAACTGCGCCTGGATCTCGGAGGTTTCGAGGTAGTCCCCGCGCTCCGCCTCGACCCACTCCTCGATGTACGCCATGGCGATCACGCAGCCGAGGCGGTGCCCCTGCGGGGCGCGGGCGAGCGCCTCCTGGGCGAACGCCAGGGCCTGGCCCGGCTTGCCGCCCCACCGCGGCTGCAACTGCGACAGCCACTCCAGGTGCGTCTCCAGGTCCAGCGGGTCGCGGCGCAGGGCGGCGTCGCGCCGGGTCTCGTTGACGGCGGGGCCCAGCGACATGCCCCGGCCGGAGGTGAGCAGGCGACGCCACGGAGTGACCCAGTCCGGCCGTAGTTCGGCGGCTTCGAGCAGCTGCTCCTCGGCGATGTGGAGCCGCTCGTGGAAGACGCGCCACTGCTCCTGCGTGACGTTCACGGCACGCGCGGCGGTGCGCGCCTCCCAGCCCCAGCTGATGTGGCGCGTCCCGGATATCAGCAGGGCCGTCGCCCGGTGCTCCTTGTCCTCCTCGACCGCCCGGCCGATCCAGTCCTGCACACCGTCCAGGTCGGCCAGCTCACCGAGGACTTGATGGTCGCGGCCGAGATCGAAGGGGACCAGCGCCGCCTTCACCGCCTCCCAGTCACCCGCGTCGGCCGCCTCCACCAGCGCGAGCACCCGAGCGTCCCCGAGCGCACGCAGCGTGTACATCCCGTGCTTCTGCCTGCGCGGGACGGGCAGGGCATGCGGATCCGCCACCGGTCTCTCCGCACCCCTGCCGAACAGCTTGCCCAACATGCCGCGCCCTCCCCTGATCCCACGTGATCGTCCGGTGCAGCATATGCGGCACCTATGACACCGCTTCCACAGGGTTTTCACGCGCGCTTCACCGGCGAGTGCGGCAGCTGGCCTTACGGGCGTCTACGGCCGCTGGGTGGCGAGAAGGTGCTCAGAGCGGCACAGTCCGAGTGCCTCGTCATCGGCGCCGACTTGGAGGAGAGGGGCGCCGGGGGAGGGCGTGCCAGGCGTGATGAGGCCGGCAGCCGGCAGCCGGCCGGCGTACGCCGTGCTCRGCCCACGCCGGCCGGCCGGGCGTGTCAGCCGGCGAGATCGGCCCTGCCGAACAGGACGGCGTAGCCGGAGGGGAGCTGGCTGAGGATCTGGTTCAGCTCGCCGCCGCTGACCGCGTCGGCCACGGCGGTCAGGACGGCGCTGGCGTCCCACTCGGCGGTGCGCGGCCGGGCGCCGATACGCTCGGCGACCCTGCGGTAGAACTCGTCGATCCCGAAGCTCTCGGCCTGCTGCGGCTTGGCAGCGGTCAGCGCCTGCCCGAGGGGTCCGGGCAGCTGGGCGGCGAGGTCGTCCACCTCGCCGGGGCTGATCCTGTGGGCCAGCACGCTCAAGACGGCTTCGGTGACCTTCGCGGCTTCTTCCTGGCTGCCGTATTCGCCGAGCTCGCGTACGCGGGCGAGGTACTCGTGGTACTGCATCGTTCGTCACCTCCGCTTGCTGGAGCGTCGAGGGCATCGGTGCGATGCCCTCTTTCCCGGTACCCAGGTAGGTCGGCCCATGCGACGGTCACCGCCGATGCGCATGATGCGCCCCGAGCCCGGTCAGCTTCGCGCGATGGGGAAGGGCGGCGGCGCACCGCCGTCGGTGGAAGGCCGTACGCCGGGGTCGGCCCCGTGCGCGTTCCTCGCGGGCGGAGCCGGCCCCGTGACCTCCACGTGGGCCGGGCGCAGCAGGTGGTCGCCGAGGCGGTAGCCGGGCCGGAGGACGGCCGAGCAGACCAGGTGGTCCCGGTCGGGGGAGGCGTGGTGTGCCAGGGCGTCGTGGCAGACGGGATCGAACGGATCTCCCACCTCACCGAACGACGTGACGCCCAGCGAGCCGAGCTGCTCACTCAGGCTGTCGGCGATGTCCTCCAGGCCGGGCGTGAGCGGCTCGTGCGCGCACGCCCGGTCCACTGCGTCCAGCACAGGCAGCAGCGCCCGGAGTACGTTGGCCACCGCGATCTCACGTACGGCCAGGCGATCCCGCCGGACCCGCTTGCGGTAGTTGTCGTACTCGGCCTTCACCCGCTGAAGGTCGGCGGTCCGCTCCTCCACCAGGCGCCGCAGCTCCGCCAACTCGGTCGCCTGCGGCCCGCTCCCGGTCATCGTCAGCCGGCCTCCCGCTTGTCGTCGTCGACGATCTCGGCGTCCACCACTTCATCCTCGGACGAGCCGCCGGCGGTACCGCCGCCCGCGGCGGCACCAGTGTCACCCGCGGGCTGCTCAACCCGCGACTTTTCGTACAGCGCCGTGCCGATCCGCTGCGCGGCCTGCGCCGTACGGTCGATCGCCTGCCGGATCGCCGCCGTGTCCTCTCCCTTCAGCTTCTCCTTCAGCTCAGCCAGCGCCGTCTCGGTCTCGCTCCTCGCATCCGCCGGGATCTTCTCCGCGTTGTCCTTGATGAGCTTCTCGGTCGAGTAGACGAGCTGCTCGCCCTGGTTGCGTGTCTCCGCCGCCTCGCGCCGCCGACGGTCCTCCTCGGCGTGCTGCTCGGCCTCGCGGACCATGCGGTCGATGTCGTCCTTGGGCAGGGCCGAACCGCCCGTGACGGTCATCTTCTGCTCGCGGCCGGTGGCCAGGTCCTTGGCGGAGACGTGCATGATGCCGTCGGCGTCGATGTCGAAGGCCACCTCGATCTGCGGCACGCCGCGCGGTGCCGGAGCGATACCGGTCAGCTCGAACATGCCGAGCTTCTTGTTGTACGCGGCGATGTCCCGCTCGCCCTGGTAGACCTGCACGGTCACCGACGGCTGGTTGTCCTCGGCGGTGGTGAAGATCTCGGAACGCCGGGTCGGGATCGTGGTGTTGCGCTCGATGAGCTTGGTCATGATGCCGCCCTTGGTCTCGATGCCCAGGGACAGCGGGGTGACGTCGAGCAGCAGCACGTCCTTGACGTCGCCGCGGAGGACACCCGCCTGGAGCGCGGCGCCCACGGCCACGACCTCGTCCGGGTTGACGCCCTTGTGCGGCTCCTTGCCCGTCAGCCCCTTCACCAGCTCGGTCACGGCCGGCATGCGCGTCGAACCGCCCACCAGCACCACGTGGTCGATGTCGGACACCTTGATCCCGGCGTCCTTGATCGCGTTGTGGAACGGCGTCTTGCACCGTTCGAGCAGGTCTGCCGTCAGCTGCTCGAACTGCGCGCGGGTCAGCTTCTCGTCGAGGTGCAGCGGGCCCTCGGCGGAGGCGGTGATGTAGGGCAGGTTGATCGTGGTCTCCGACGAGCTGGACAGCTCGATCTTGGCCTTCTCCGCGGCCTCCCGCAGCCGCTGCACGGCCATCTTGTCCTTCGACAGGTCGACGCCGTAGTGGTTCTTGAACTGCTTCACGAGGTGGTCGACGACCCGCTGGTCCCAGTCGTCGCCGCCCAGGTGGGTGTCGCCGTTGGTGGCCTTCACCTCGATGACGCCCTCGCCCATCTCCAGCAGCGACACGTCGAAGGTGCCGCCGCCCAGGTCGAAGACCAGCACCGTCTGGTCGTTCCCCTTCTCCAGGCCGTACGCCAGGGCCGCCGCCGTCGGCTCGTTGATGATCCGCAGCACCTTCAGGCCCGCGATCTCACCGGCCTCCTTCGTGGCCTGCCGCTGGGAGTCGTCGAAGTACGCCGGGACGGTGATCACCGCGTCGGTGACGTCCTCGCCGAGGTACGCCTCCGCGTCCCGCTTCAGCTTCTGCAGCACCCGGGCGGAGATCTCCTGCGCGGTGTACCTCTTGCCGTCGATGTCACTGTGTTCCGGGAACCGCCAGGAATGATCGCCGATGTGCCGCTTGACCGAGCGCGCGGTGCGGTCCACGTTCGTCACGGCCTGTCGCTTGGCGACCTCGCCCACCAGGACCTCGCCGTTCTTGGCGAAGGCCACGACCGACGGGGTCGTGCGCGCGCCTTCCGTGTTGGTGATGACGGTGGGCTCGCCACCTTCGAGGACCGAGACCACCGAGTTCGTCGTACCGAGGTCGATACCGACCGACCGTGCCATTTGGTTCTCCCTCCTCGCCTCGCTGATTCACGTGCCGTGCGGGGGCGCGGGACCTCATCGGAACGTGCGCTCCCACCGGACGGGACCGGCGCGCAGCGGAGGCTCGGGGCGTGCGGTGCCGAGCAACACGACGTAGCGCCGCGCAGGACGTACGGACGGGCCCGAGTCACGCCCGCGGTCGTACGCCGGCTGACGGGACTGGTCGTAGGCCGCGCGCAGGACCGGGTCGCGCAGGGTCTCGTAGGCCTCCCGCACCTCGCCGAACCGCGCGGCGGTGGTCGAGTCGACTCGGGTGTCGGGGCGCAGTTCGCGCACCCGGGCGCGGAAGGCGGAGGTGATCAGCTCGGCCGTCGCCGAGGGCTCCACCCCCAGCACCGCGTACAGGTCCACTGCCTGGTCCCGCGTCGGCATGCCGACACCTCCTCGCCTCCGCGAGCTGCGCTTTCACGCCTGCTTGCTCATAGTCCTGAAATAAAACTTGAGTCGGGTCTTGTCAAGCGGGCGTAGAGGTTGCCGCACACCGACTCGGACACATGGTGTGATCTGCGGCATTGCCAATGAAAGCGCCAAGCATCCACCCTGAGTCGCACAACGGACCTCAAGGAAAGCAGCACCTCATGGGCGATCATGTGCACGTGCGACTCAGCCAGGGGCTGAGCGTGTCCGAAGCAGGAGAACTGATCGAGCACTCCCGATGCCGCTGCGGGGCCACCTGGACCAAGGTGTTCGACGCCGACGGCGGCCGGCCGGAACAGCCGTCCCGGTAGCCGCGCACGCGCCTGCCGGACGCGGCCAGGCCCCGGGCCGCAGCCCGGGGCCTGGGTGGTCCGGCTGATCCGTCAGCTGTTGAGTTCCTGGCGGTCGCCGCCGCCGCTGATGGCGATCTTGCGGGGCTTGGCCTGCTCGGCGACCGGGATCCGCAGCTTCAGCACGCCCGCGTCGTAGGAGGCCTCGATCCTCTCGGTGTCGAGGGTCTCGCCGAGGAACAGCTGTCGGCTGAACGTCCCCGCGGGCCGCTCGGTGATCACCGTGTCGGTGTCGTCGCCGTACGTCGGCTTGCGTTCGGCCTTCACCGTCAGGACGTTGCGCTCGACATCGAGGTCGATGGACTCCGGGGTCACGCCCGGCAGGTCCAGCTCCACGACGAACGTGTCACCCTCGCGCCAGGCATCCATCGGCATGCCGGCCGGGTGCGCGGCCGTGCCCCAGACCCGATCGACAAGCCGGTCAAGCTCGCGGAAGGGATCCGTACGCATCAGCATGTCCATCCCTCCTATCACGCGTCACCGCGTCCTTCGCTCTACATCTGATATACCACACAGCCGGAAAGTTGACTCCCTTGGGCTCAACTTCTCGGGGCTCTGGGCAACTGTATGCCGCAGCCACATGGCGTCGGCTTCCGGCTCGTCGGTGGACAGGGCCAGTCGGGCGTACGGGGCGTCACGGCCGGACGCTGACACCACGAGCACCGGGCCCCGTGCCCGCACGGCGATGAAGTCCCTGCCGCGGTGGTGCTCCACCTCACCCACGCACCAGCGCCCCGGGCGGAACCGGTAGCGGCGCCCAGGGCGCGGACGCACCGCGCGCCACCAGTGCGGCTCGACGCGGACCTCGCCCGTGAACCTCAGCGGCAGCCGCACGGTGCGGCGCCGCACAGCAAGCGCCCATCGCCCAGGGCAGACGCACCACCAGATCGCCACCGTCGAGGTGCAGCCGCGTCACGATGCTCACCTGCCTTCCGGACTAAGTTGAGTTGGTTGCTGTCAACTTCATCCAGTCGAAACTTGTCAAATATATGGCGATGGGCTATACGAAGAAACGGCCTCGTCCGTCGGGCCGCCCCCTGACGGTCGCCGTCCACGAATGAAGGGAGAAGGGGAATGCTCGCGCGTACCGGCGCTCTGGGTGATCTCGATCGGCTGACGCATCAGCTCGCGCATGCCGCCGCGGCCGACGCCGTCATCCCGGCGGATGCCTGGCGCGATGATGAGGCTCTCTACGTGCAGTTCGATCTGCCGGGTATGGACCGCTCCAGCATCGAACTGACCGTGGAGCGGGACACGCTCACCTTGACCGCCGAGCGCCACTCCCCGATCCCGGCGGGCGCCAAGGCCGTACTCACCGAGCGCCCCACCGGCCGGTTCACCCGTCGCCTGACCCTGTCCGACGCCCTGGACTCCGAAGCCGCCGAGGCTGCCTACGACAACGGCGTCCTCACTCTGCGCCTCCCGCTGGCCGCACACGCGAAGCCCCGCAAGATCGCCATCTCCGGCGGCGGACCCAAGCAGCTCACGGCCTGAGGCATCCATCCGTACGCCACGTCGCAGGAGGTGGAATCGTGAGCGCCCTGTTGTGGCTGCTCGTCCCGCTCTTCGTCGGCATCGCCGCCGGCATCTGGGCCTGGAGCACCGGACGCCGCAACCCGGGCCCGCCCGACCTCGACACGTGGGAGGACCTCGACCGCTACCAGCGGCTACGAACCGTCCTGAGCGCCAAGGAGCACTGCAGGGTGTCTTGAAGACCTGCGGGCTGTCCTGGGCCTCATGACAGAACTTCTCGGAAATGGCCGGACCCGTCACCGTCTGCCTGGCCCATGACCGTCAGGCAGACGGCCTTCGACCGCACGCCGGGAGATGACCGTGTTCGCCGCCTTCGGCCTGATCGACTTCTCCACCATGGGCGGTGAGCGAAGACCCGGCGTCCACCGGCTCGGCGACGGTACTCCCGGCGCCCCAGCCGGCGCTGGGTGATCCAGTACGAGTACCACCGCGATGGCGTGCGGGACGCTGCCCCTGGGCACGCCGGACCTGCAGGTGCTCAATGGAACGGGACGCCCCGTCTTAGTCGACGGACGAGCAGCGGCCCGGGCCGCCCGCCAGGCCCCGTGAGGGACGTGCGGTGGCGTTCACAGCGCCGGACGTTTGATGCGCAACACGTGCTGGTCGTGGCGCAGGACATATCCGCCGTCGCCGTCACGCAAGTGTTGCTCGACGTATTGCTCGACCGAATCTCGGGTGGGGGAGGAGCTGCCGGGGATGCTGAGGTGGAAGTCGGCGACCGCGACCGTCTCGTCCAGGTTGTGGCTGCGGTAGCGGGCGGGCACGAGGTCCAGGTCGATGGTGCCGACCACCCCGGGAGGGAGCGTGGCCAGTTCGTCGGCCAGCTCTCTCAGGTCGAAGCGGAGTCCGGTGAAGTGGTGCACCATGCGCATACAGGCGGCGTCCGGGTTCTGCAGGAGGATGAGCAGGAGGCCGCCTGGTGCCAGCCAGTTGAGGATGCGCTGCGCTGTCGCTGCCCATTGGTCGCGCGGGATGTAGTAGAGCACGTGGGAGAACAGTGCCAGATCGGGTCGCGCGTCGATCCGTGCTTGAAGGACGGGTTCGGCCACCACTTCGGCCTGGGGGCATGCCAGTGCCAGGGTGCGTCGCATCGGCTCGCTCGGCTCGATGCAGATGGTGCGCTCGAAGTGCGGGGCGAGATGCCGTGTGGTGGTGCCGTCCGCGGCGCCGACGTCGAGGAACACCCGCCGGGCAGGCAGGCTCTGCACGATTCCTTGCAGGTAGGAGTGAGTGGTGATCTTCTCGTCCGTCCCCGCCAGGAACCGGCTGAAGGCCTCCCGGTAGGACTCCTCCTCTGTGCACAGCCTCCCCGCCGCCACCGTCTTGTGCGGTTCCACTCCCGCTCTCCCTCCGTCCGAAGCGGCCTGCCCTGCCGGACGCGCCGCTGATGGCCCGTCAACGACGCGACAGTGACATGGCCGGCACGCCCACCTGGTGAGCGGCACACCGGGGTGAGCGGCGGGACGGGGCGCACCGAGGCGAAACCGCACGGCACGGCGTGCGCCCCAGCCCGACCTCCGCGAGATGCAGCGGATCGGGGCCCCGGACCGGCGAACCCTCGGACGTACTGCGGTTCTATGGACCTCGCCGTTCAGCCCAGGTCGGACATGTCGAGTACGAAGCGGTAGCGGACATCGTTGCGCCGGAGACGGTCGAGGGCCTCGTTCACACGTGCCGATGGGAACAGCTCGATGTCGGCGGTGATGCCGTGTTCGGCGCAGAAGTCCAGCATGGCGGCGGTCGCGAGCCTGCCGCCGCTGCCTGCGGAACTGAGCTTCTTGCGGCCCACGAGCAGGTCCGTGGTCTCCACGGTGACGGGTCCGAGGTGCCCGAGGTGGCTGAGCGTCCCGTCCATGGCGACCAGGCGCAGGTAAGGGCCGAGGTCGTGCGGGACGGAGATGGTGTCGATGACGACGTCGAACCGGTCACGGGCGTCAGCCAGCTGTTCCGGGTCCGTGGAGACGATGACGCCGTGGGCGCCGAGACGGCGAGCGTCGTCGGCCTTGCCGGGCGAGCGGCTGATGACCGAGGTGTCGGCGCCGAGCGCCACGGCGATCTTGACCGCGAGGTGGCCCAGGCCGCCCAGTCCCGCCACGGCGACGCGGGTTCCCGGTCCCACGCCGAGGGCGTGCAGCGGTTCCCAGACCGTGATCCCGGCACAGAGCAGAGGAGCGGCGGCGGCCGGATCCAGGCCGGCGGGAAGGGAGTAGGCGAAACGGTCGCGGACGACGTACTCGCGGGAGTAGCCCCCCAGTGTGGTCGATCCGTCGTGCCGGTCTGTGCCGTCGTAGGTCAGGGTCGGGAAGGCGTGGCAGAAGTTCTCCTGGCCGGCCCGGCACATGGCGCACTCGCCGCACGAATCGACGATGTTGCCCACCGCGACCGGGTCGCCGACCGTGAAGCGGGTGACCGCGGGTCCGGTCTCGGTCACCACGCCCGTGAACTCGTGCCCGGGCACCAGGGGCCGGCCTCCTTCGCCGGCCCGGGCGCTGACGGCGTGCAGATCGGTGTGGCAGACGCCGCAATAGTCCACGCGGACCGCGAGGTCGTCGGGGCGCAGGTCGCGCCGTTCCAGCGGCGTCCGCCGTAGCGTCGTCGACGGACCTTCCGCCTGCCAGCCAATGGTTTTCCTCACGACGCCTCCTCATAGACAGACCGGTTGGTCTATTCGAGAGTAGGGCCACTGGCCTAGCGAGGCAAACCAACTGTTCTGTTTGGTACGGTGGGGGCATGGCTGATCAGCCCCTGACCTCGCGCGGAGCCGCGACATACCAACGCATCCTCGATGTGGCGACCCAGGAGTTCGCCGAGCATGGGATCGCCGGAGCGCGCGTGGAGCGGATCGTGGCCGGCGCACGCACCAACAAGGCGCAGCTCTACGCCTACTTCGGCAGCAAGGAGGGGCTCTTCGCCGCCATCTTCTTCGGCTCGCTGGAACGGATCGTGAACGTCGTCCCGATCGACGCCACGGACCTCGCGGACTGGGCCGTACGCCTCTACGACGAGTATCTCCGCCGTCCCGACCTCATCCGACTGGCCACCTGGGCACGCCTGGAGCGACGCCCGGCCGGCCATCTGGTCGACGACCCCGACCGCCTCGACGACATCAAGCTGCGCGCCATCGCCGAGGCCCAAGCCGCCGGCCTGGTACGCCAGGGAGACCCGTTCGACATCATGGCCATGGTCATCGCCATGTCCATGGCCTGGTCGCCGGTCAGCAATGTCTACGCGGCGACCGCACAGGAGCCCCCCGAACTGCACGAGCAGCGTCGCGCCCTGCTCCGCGAGAGCGTCCGCCGCGCCATGACAGCCGACTGAGGCCGGTTGGTCGCTGGATTCCGATGGCTCTGGTCACCATGCGTCGACGACCGGCGCGTCGGGCTCGTGCTGCTGCCAGGCGTCGTAGACAGTGCCGTTCGCAAGCGGCCGGCGACCGTCTCACCTGACCGGTGACAGCAAGTGTCATGCCTGGACGGTGGGGCGAACGTTGATCTCGCCGATCTCGACATCACCGGGCTGCTCGATGGCGAAGGCCGCCGCGCGGGCGACCGCCGCCGGAGGGATTCCCATCGCGTCCATGTGCTTGCGCGTCTGCTCGCGGATCTGCGGGTCTGCCATGGAGTCGACGAGATCGGTGCGGACGTATCCCGGCGAAATGGCTGTCGTGCGCACGACCCCGTCGGTGGACTCCGTGCGCAGTCCCTCGTGGACGGTGCGCACCGCGTTCTTAGTCGCGGCGTAGACGGCCATTGAGGGGGACACGGATGACAGGCCGGCCACGGAGATGATGCTCGAGCCTTGCTCGCGGAAGACGGGCAGCGCGGCGGCGACGCCGTTGAGCATGCCGCGAAGGTTGACATCGATCATGGCCGACCAGCCGTCGGTGTCGAGGTCGGCCAGCGGGCTGATCGAAGCGATGCCGGCGTTGTTCACCAGTACATCGATACGGCAGTACTGGTCGACGGTGGTGGAGACCAGGCGCCGCAGGTCCTCGGCCTCGGTGACGTCGACGACGCACGTGGCAGCACGGCCGCCCTCCTCCCGGATGTCCTGCGCTATGGCGTCGATGCGCTCGCCACGGCGCGCCGCGAAAGGGGCTCTCGGTGACCTGCTGGACGCCGGAAAAGCGGCCGGGTCCATCCGCACGGACATCGACGCCCGCAGTGTCCTCCTGCTCATCGCCTACCTCGGCCGACTGGAGCGGGACGAGTGGGAATCAACGGCACGGCCTCTGATGAACGTCATCCTCGACGGCCTTCGCCGACAGGACGCGGACCGGTGAGGCGTCCTGCCGTGCACCAGCAGTGAGCGCCAGGTCCACCAGGTCCGACATCACGGCAGGGGGCAGGGATGGGTTGGCTGCTGCCGCTTCCCCTACCTGCCCGTCCGGGTCGGCGAGCAGTTCGACGAGGACCGGTGGCGGGACTGCTGGGTGGCCGGCGGCTACGGGGCTGGCCTGTTCGTCCGTCAGGCAGACGAGCAGTGCCGAGGCCGTGGCGCTGCGATGCCGGGCAACCTCGCGGAACACCTTCTGCACGGCTGGTTCGTGCTGGACCAGGTCCTCCAGCAGTGCCGGGGACGCGTCCGGGTTGGTCGCTACCTTGGCCACGACACGGACGCCGTGTCGGTCGACCATGGCCCGCAACTGCGCTTCGGTGAGGCCAGGGTGCGGAGCGAGGGCCTTGACCACCTTCGCGTCGGGATCGTCGGCCAGCCGGTTTCGTATCTCGGGGGGCAGATCGCGTCGTTGGGCCACGAGCATGCGGGCAGCCGGCTCCGGTGACGCGGCCAACTCCTCGACCTCGGTGGGAGACGAGGTGGCGATACGGGGCAGCAGAGTGGAGCCGATCTTGGCGGTTCGGGCCAGGTGGGTGAGCACGTCGAGCGGTACGCGAGGGTGGTGTGCGAGGCTGCGGCGCACATCGGGGTCGCGGTCGCCGGCCAGCACCCGGATCAGGGCATCGTCGATCGCGGGATTCTCGGCAAGGTCGGCGCGGATGCCCGCAGTGGGGTCCGAGGCGAGCTGTGCGCACGCCGGGCGGGGCAGGTCCTGGCGGGTGGCGAGCGCCCAGCGCAGCAGCATCGACGGATGGTTCACGAAACCGACGACGGCTTCGACGGGTGTGGCCGGGTTACGCAGTGCAGCTTGCCGCACGTCGTGGACGGTGGACTCGTGGGTGCCGTCACAGGAGGCGCCCGGTGGCAGATCGCAGTCGAGCCGTGGGCAGTGCGGATCGTGAACGAAGGGGGTCTCCCGGCGGTCACAGACCAGACAGCGTCGTGCCGCGGGCAGCCCTTCCCCGGTCACCAACGCTGCCAGTACCGCCGGGGGTGTCGCCTCGTTGCCCGCCACCGCGCGGCGCACCTCGGCGTGCGGATGCGCCGCGAGCCTCGCGGCCACCTCTGACGTGGTCCACAACGCGAGTTCGGCGACGACACGTACGTCCGGGTCCACGGCGAGCGTGTCCACCACGTCGGACGGAAGGCCGGGGCAGGCTGCCAGCTTCTCCCGGCGTTCAAGGACCGGGTCCGCCGCGAGGAGACGTGCCCATTCCGGTCGGCCGGCGCCTCGGTCGAGCAGGGCGAGGGCGGCATCCGGCCGGACAGAGGGATCGACGTCGGCAGCGGTCAGCCGACCCTCGTACGCGAGGTGCACCGCGCTCTCCTCGACGCGCTCGGCCAACGCGACCGCCTGTGCGCGGCTGAGGTCCGCGCGATAGGCGAGGTGTGTGGCGATCTCGTCGTCCGCCATGGATATCAGGCGGTCGACCAGCTCGGACGACAGGGCTGGGTTGGCGGCGAGCCCGCACAGGATGTGATGCACAGAGGCATCCTGCCTGGAGCGTGGAAGACGAGTACGGCATTAATGCCGACGACGGTCGATGACCGGGTGGCGGAAGGCCTTGCGGCCGGTGTGGTGCAGGCGCACGTTGTGCTTGGCCCAGGCAGTGCGGAACTCCTCGCTGTGGGTGACGAGTTCAGCGATCAGCCCGGTCAGCCCGGTCAGCCCGGTCAGACCGGTGTCGCCGGGAGCCCGTCCGGCCTCCGTGCGCAGCAGGGACACCGTGGCGGGCAGGGACTCCTCCCAGTCGGGGAAGAAGTCCCTGCCCGCCGGGTTCAGGAACTGGACGCTGTCGAGACGGCAGTTGCGGATGAAGGCTGGGAGTCCTGGCCACCATCGGCCACTGACAGCCCATAACCCCCCGGGGCTCAGGCGTCGAACGTGTAGTGCGCCGTGTGGTCCAGCAGATCCGCCGGGGTCGTGTCGTGCCAGGGCCTCATCGTCTCGCGCAGGTCGATCACATTCGGCGTGCCCGCGGCAGGCAGATAGCCGGAGCCCGGGTGTCGCCGCTGCCACTCGGCCCACAGCTTGTCGATGTAGGCGTGGTGGAGCCAGAACACCGGATCGTTGGGGGACATCCCGGTGGCCATCTGCCCGCCGACCCACACGTGGACACGGTTGTGCAGGTTGACGCCCCGCCACCCTTCGAGGTGATTGCGGAAACCGTCCGAGGCGCTGTTCCAGGGCGCCATGTCGTACGTGGGTATCGACAGCACCGACTCGACCTCGGCCGGCGTCGGCAACTGGCGTCCCCCGGCACCTAGAGACCGTCGCAGGAACGTACGGCCGTCGACCCGCACATTGATCGGCCAGTTCCCCGACGACGCGGAGAACGGCCCGTCCGTCACCCGGCCGTCCCGCTCGCGCCCGGTGCCTCCGAGGAAGTCGGGCGCCCACAGTGAGGCGCGCGGCGAACGGTCGACGCTCCAGTCCCAGTACGGCAGCGCCACCGACGCGTCCACCGACTGCAACGCCCGCTCGAACTCCAGGAGGAATCTTCGGTGCCAGGGCAGGAAGGACGGTGAGCGGTGCCCCGTCCGCTCGCCGTCGTCGGTGTCGGAGACGATGAACGCGTTGTGCGTCGTGACGAAGTCGTCGTAGCGGCCGCTGCGCTTCAACTCCAGGAGCGCGGTGACGAAACGCCGCTTCTCGTCGGCGGTCAGGGCGGACTGGTTCTTGCGGACGGTCATGTGCGGGTGCTCCAGATGCCTTGCGTGAAAGGTCAGTTGGCCGGGAAGGGCAGCAGTGGCGCGCCCTGGAGCTCGTCCACGGCGGCGCGGGCGGCGGCGCGCGGGGTGGGCACCGGGTCGTAGTGGCTGACGACGCTGATCCACGTGCCGTCGGCGTTGCGCATCACGTGCAGTTCCACGCCGTCGACGAACACCGCGTATCCCGCGCCGTGGTGGTGGTGACCGGCTCCGGCGGCCGGGCGGCCCTGTATCCGGCGGCCCTTGTAGACCTCGTCGAAGGTCCCGTGGGAGTCGTGGTGCCCGGTGGCCGTGGCGGGGGCGCTTGCCGACCATGTCCCCGCGGCGGTGGCGGCAACGGCCGCGGCGCTGAGCGCACGGCGACGGCTGAGTTCCGGCATGCGGATCTCCTGAGTTCGTTCGGCTGATGACCGCACATGCCTATCGGCCCGTCCGGTACCGGGAGAAATTCACGCGAGCCGGTTGGCTGCGAATCGGGCAAGTCCCCTTATGTCGTGCAAGGTTGAACGAAGATGATCTTGCTGTAAGAGGCATTCGGACGGGCGGGGAGGGGGAAGTTCCGCTCGCGGCGGGCGCTGTGGCGGATGTTTCTCCCCCTGCGGCCACCCGCCCGTGGTGCGCGTCACTTCGAGAATCTGACGCGATTCGGCGGTCCGGCCGATGACGCTTTCGAGTGCGCGCCCGAGACCTGGACCGGACTCGGACTGGACCGGGCGAGCGAGGACGACGGGCGGTCGCTGCTGGAGAAGCTCTTCGCCGGCGTCCTGGAAGGGCACCCTGCTCGGCCGCCCCGGCGGCACGCCCTGGCGGACCTTCCGCACCTGACGAACCGCACCTGGTACCGCGACAACCTCGTCCTGCTCGGCGACGTCGCCCACACCACGCACTACTCCGTCGGCGCCGGCACCACCCTCGCCCTGGAGGACGCGATCACCCTGGCCGCCACCCTTCGCGAGCACTCCGCACTCCCACAGGCCCTCGCCCGCTACGTACGACAACGCAACTCCCACAGGCCCTCGCCCGCTACGAACGGGAACGCAAAGCCCCACAGGCCCTCGCCCGCTACGAACAAACGCAGCGCCAGGCCGAGGGGCGCCTCACCCCTCGGCGCCCTGCCCGAACAGCCGGTCCAGGAAGGCGTTGCCGTAGATGCGGTGCGGGTCGAGCCGGTCCAGCACCGCGTCCGCCTCGGCCCACTCGGCCGAACCGACCGCGGCCGGCACCACCGAGCCCAGCACCTCCTCGTCGCTCCACACCCCGTCGTCCGTGTACGCCCACCCCTTGGACCACTCGACCCGGGTCAGGGCGGACCCGCCGTCGTACGCGCGCAGCAGGAACCGCTCGATCTCGCGCAGGAACGCCTCCGCGTCCGGCGTACCCGGCAGCGTCAGGACATCCAGCCACACGGCCGTGTCCCACTCGGGGTGGTCCGCGCGCGGCCGGAGCGCGGACAGCAGCGGCGAACGGGCCCCGGCCACCCCGGCATCGCCCGGGTCGTCCAGTCCGGTCACCCGGATCTCCACTGACCCGTTGACCGGGAAGCTGCCCCGGGCCGCGTACGCCGTCAGCCGCTCCCGGTAGAACACGGCGAACTCGGAGACGACCTTCTGCACCCGGTCCCTGGACGTGAGCACGGCATAGCCGTTCGCGTGGACCCGCAGGGTGGTCGGCTTCAGATACAGCAGCGTGTTCTTGGACGGTCCCCAGATGTCACCGGACAGTGTGGCCACCAGCCCGAGCGCGGCAGCGTCGTACTGCGCGGCGCCGAGCACCGGCGCCAGATACCAGGCCGCCTCCGACGTCATACGGCCCACCAGCTTTGCCACCGGGGTCGGGACGTTGTCGGAGAACGGGTAGTTGTACGGCCGTGTCACGTGCCGGGAGGTCAGCGGCCGGGTGGGGGAGACGCTCCACACCTTCAGCCAGGGGTGCTCGGTGAAAGGCGAACCAGATGGCCTCGACCCGCCCGGCCTCCTCCAGGAAGCTCGCGAACGTGCGCCCGTTCCCGGAGCCGGGCGCGGCGAACAGCTCGCCGGCCGGGATGTCCGTACGGCTCACGCACCGCAGACGGGTGTTCGAGCCCACCCGCAGCACCACCTCGGTCACCAGGGACCGTCCGAGATGGGTCAGCAGCGCGGCGCTGTCCCCTTCGTCACGGTGGAACGTGCGCAGCGCGTACGCGCCGGACCGGGAGTCCCACACCACGGCCGTCAGGGACAGGATCAGGTTGCTCAGCGAGCCGTAGGTGTGCCCCGGCAGGCGTCGCTCGCCCCGCGCGGGAACGGCGGTGCCGTGCGCGTCGATCGCCAGGGCACCGCCCAGCGTGAGGACACCGGGAGCGGGAGCCGCCGTGACACCGAGGCCGTGGTCCTCCAGGAAGGTGAGCAGGGCCTCCATGGTCACGCCGGTGCCGGCGCGTACGGCGGCCGGCGAGTCCAGGGCGAGGCCGGTCAGGTGAGGTGCGGTGTCGACGAGGAGGACGGGTGCGCCGGACGGCGTCCCCTCCGTCACCGTCAGGGGCGACCAGCCGTGCGCGGCGCCCCGGGCGCGCACCCGCCAACCGTGCCGCCAGGCCCAGTTGACGACGTCGACCACCTGGCCGGGGCTTCCCGGCGCGCAGGCCCACAGCCCGTCGGCGGTGATCTCGCCGACCCAGTTCCGGTACGCCGACCGGTACAGCGCGACGTCCGCCGGGAAGTCCGGCAACTCCGCCGCGGCGGCGGCCGGATCCGCCGGCAGCCCCGGCACGGCGGCCAGCGCGGCCGCGGTGAGGAGGAAACCCCGGCGCGACCAACGCGCCTCGTCCGACGGGAACTTGCTCGCTGAACCACTGGTCACCCAAGCCACGCTAGGGGTCCGTTGACACCTGACGCGTCCCTGTCGACTCTATTCACTCGTGTGAGTGAATCTGGCAGGGGCGGCGGCCCGGAACCGGATGGTCCACGCGCGGCCGTGACGGATGACAGACTGACGCCCATGGACGAGCGCACATTCGACAGGTCGGGTCAGCACGCTTCCGTCGTCGGTCTCGGCACGTGGCAGCTGGGTGCCGACTGGGGAGACGTCGACGACAAGGAAGCCCTCGCGGTACTGGAGGCGGCGGCCGAGGCCGGGGTGACCTTCTTCGACACCGCCGACGTGTACGGCGACGGCCGCAGCGAGCAGACCATCGCCGCGTTCCTCGGCGGCAGGCCGGACCTGCACGTCCTGGTCGCCACCAAGATGGGCCGCCGGGTCGACCAGATCCCCGAGAACTACGTGCTCGACAACTTCCGCGCCTGGAACGACCGCTCCCGGCGCAACCTCGGCGTCGACCGCATCGACCTGGTGCAGCTGCACTGCCCGCCGACGCCCGTCTACTCCACGGACGAGGTGTTCGACGCCCTGGACACCCTGGTCGAGGAGGAGCGGATCGCCGCGTACGGCGTCAGCGTCGAGACCTGTGCGGAGGCGCTGACCGCGATCGCCCGGCCGAACGTGGCGAGCGTGCAGATCATCCTCAACCCGTTCCGCATGAAGCCCCTGCGCGAGGTACTCCCGGCCGCCCGGGAAGCGGGCGTCGGCATCATCGCCCGTGTCCCGCTGGCCTCCGGCCTGCTGTCGGGCAAGTACACGCGGGACACGGTCTTCCCCGAGAACGACCACCGCACCTACAACCGGCACGGCGAGTCCTTCGACGTGGGTGAGACCTTCTCCGGCGTCGACTACGTCACCGGTGTCGAGGCGGCCGCCGAGTTCGCCGCGCTCGCCCCCGAGGGATACACCCCCGCCCAGCTGGCCCTGCGCTGGATCATCGACCAGCCCGGCGTGACCACCGTGATCCCCGGCGCCCGCTCACCCGAGCAGGCCCGCGCCAACGCGGCGGCCGCCCGTCTGCCGGAGCTGTCCGGCGAGACGCTGACGGCGATCCGCGACCTCTACGACCGGCGGATCAAGGACCAGGTGGAATCCCGCTGGTAGCACGGCCCTCTCGTCCCGTCTCGGCCTTTCCCGGCCCGTCACGGCACCAGGAACAGCTGCCTCTCCTGCTCCTGGTCGCCGGAGGCGGCGCCGTCGTCGCGGGCCGTGAAGGCCCGGGTGAGCGTGTCGCTCGCGCGCCGCACCGCCTCGGGGGCGCCCTGCACGGTGACGGTCACCGGGGCGGACAGGCGCTCGGCCTCCGCCCCGGCATCACTCGCGGGACTCGCGTCCGTGCCGCCGTCGAAGGTCGCCATGTGCACCGTCGCGTTCTCGTCGGCGGGAAGCTCGTCCGGCGCCCCGAACGTACCTTCCAGGGCCCGGACGACCGCTCGTGCGTCGTCGGCGCCTCCGCCGCTGAGCGTGACGGTGAGCTGCGTACCGGACATGCGTCCACGACCTCCTCGGGCTGTGCTTCAGTCGCCGTCCGTGTAACCGCCCGCTGATCGGTCAAACCGCCTGTGGGCCGGGACGACGGCCGCTTACGGGGAACCCGCGTGAGAGAAGCACTCATGTCTCACCCGGGGAGGAACAGTGGCGGACACGGCAGAGGGCGCGCCGAGGCGCCGGGGGCGCAACGAGACGGAGGAGGAGAGAGCGGACCGGATGTGGCAGGAGCTCATCCAGGAGGTCCGCGTGGCCCAGATGGGCGTGCAGATCCTGTTCGGTTTTCTGCTCACCGTGGTGTTCACCGAGAAGTACGACGACCTGACCGACACGGACCAGACGATCTACCTGGTGACGGTCGTCCTCGGCGCGTGCGCGACCGGGGCGCTCATCGGGCCGGTGTCCCTGCACCGCCTCGTCTCCGGGCGGCGCGTCAAGCCCCAGGCGGTGCAGTTGGCCTCCCGGCTCACACTGCTCGGCCTCATACTGCTGCTCGCCACGACGACCGCCTCGCTGCTGCTGATACTCCGCGTGGCGACGCACGACGGCTTCGTGCCCTACCTCGTCGCCGGCGTGGTCGGCTGGTACCTGCTGTGCTGGTTCGTCCTGCCTCTGTGGACCCGGCACCGCCACACGGCGAAGTGACGGCCTGCGGTGGTGTCCGCCGTCGGCCACCACGGCGTGGGCGCCGGCGGACAGCACCGCAGGTTCGTTTCGTCAGCGGGGAACGCTCCCGGGTCAGCCTCCGGCGATGACGTCCGCCAAGAAGTCGTCGACGCGTACCTCCTCGCGGCCCGGCGGGACCATCTCGTGGGTCTCCCGCAGGAACGCCGCGAACGCCGGGGCCCACGCGAACACCACCGCGTGGTGGCGGCCGCCGTCGGGGCGGGCGTCACCGAGGAACTCCATGCGCAGCTCCTGCCACATGCTGCCCAGCGACTCGGGCCGCATCCGCACGTCCCCCACCCCGACCGGACGCCGCAGCCCCTCGCCGAGCATCTCGCGATCCAGCTGCCAGCGGGCGAGGACACGGCCGTCGTGGCTGAAGACCACGGTGACGGCGAACGGGTCCGCGGTGTCGTAGCTCAGGTGGGCGAGCACGGAGAAACGGTCCGTGTCACCCGCCTGGAGCTGCACCACCAGGGTCTTGTGCACGAAGGAGTTCACGAGAGGGCCTCCGGGAGGAACCAACCGACGTAGAGCCCTCTAGTACCCCCCACACGCGCAAGATGCTCAGCCCTCCGGGTGATTCCCGCGGGCACCGCGCAGGGACTCGATGCACACGGCCACGGCCCGCTGGAGCTCCTCCAGACGCTGGACCATGTCGTCCTCGTAGAACTCCCCGGCGTCGTCGAAGGTGAGTTCCTCGAACACCTTGGTCGCCTTCTGGAGGCTGCTGTAGAACTTCGTGCGCCGCTCCCGCACCCGCAGCGCCGGGTCGGTCTCGACGGTCTCGACGACGAGGGACTTCATGGTGTCGTACGCCTCGGCGGCCCACTCGCCGGCGTCCTCGTCCTCGTCCAGCTCGTCGATGAGCGACAGGTGCCGCTCGGCCTCCTGACGGAGGTCCGCCGGCGCGTCCACGGTCTGCCCGGCGGGCGTCTTGATCTGCCCCGACTCGGCGATCTGGCGCACGTATCCGATCCGGTCGGCCGCCCTGCTCTCGCCGGCGACGGCCTTCTTCAGCTCGTCCGTGCGTACCACGTCACGGGCCAGCTCGGACTGGAGTTCGGGGTCCTCCCTGACCCGGTCCAGCAGGGCCTGGCGGGCCGCGCGGGCGGTGGCGGGGTCGGCGAGGATCGCGGCGCGCAGGGCGGTGGGGTTCTCCGCGACCTCCAGCGCCTTCGTGGGCCGGATGCCCTCCGCCTCTGCGGCCTCCGCGATGGCGGTGCCGCGCTCGGAGGTGGCGCCGGAGCGGGAGACGTAGTAACTCAGCCACACGTCGGCGTCCGGCAGTTCCACCTCCTGTCCCGGCGTCAGGGCCTCGAAGTGCGGGACCAGCCCGTCGTCGGCCGCCCGGTCCCACGCCTTGTAGTAGCGCATGACCCGCTCGGGGGAGCACCCGGCGAGCTCCGCGAACTCCTTCGCCGACACCTTCGGCGTCTCGTCCGAGCCCTGCCCGCCGGGCCGCACGCTGCGCGCCACCTTCAGCCCGAAGGCCCACCCTCCGGTCCGGGCGTACGCCCCGAACTCCCGCGCGTCCCGCGCGATCGGTTCACAGACGGGCGCCGGGGAGGTTTCGGGCGGGTTGATCGCTAGGGTCACGGACGACTCTCCTGAATAGGCTGGCCGGTTGAGTATGTGCAGGTCGGCAGCCTATACGTGCCCATGGCGGGCCGGTCGGCGTGAACCGTTTCTCCCCGGGGCGACGTCTCGGGCCCCAGGGCGAGGGCGGACCTCAGCCGAACGCGTCGCGCAGGGCGGGCAACAGGGTCTTCTCCGACCAGTCCAGATACGCCGGCTGCGAGTCGCCACCGATCTGGACCAGGGCGATCTCGGTGAAACCGGCCTCGGCGTACGGGCGGACGGCCTCGACGAACGCGTCCGGATCGTCGCCGCAGGGGATGGACGCGGCGACGTCGTCGGGCGTGACGAACTGGGTCGCCGCCTCGAAGGAATCCGGGTGCGGCAGCTCCGAGTTGACCTTCCAGCCGCTGCCGAACCAGCGGAACTGGGAGTGGGCCCGCTTGATGGCCGTGTCCCGGTCGGGGTCGTAGCAGACCGGCAGCTGGCCCACGCGGGGCTTGCCCTCGCCGCCGTGCCGGTCGAACGCCTCCAGCAGGCCCGCCTTGGGCTCCGTGGCGATCACCAGATCGCCCAGCCGGCCCGCGAGCTCGCACGACTGCTCCCCGGAGACGGCGATGCCGATGGGAGGCGCCTCGTCCGGCAGGTCCCACAGCCGGGCCGACTCCACGTCGAAGTGCGTGCCGTGATGGTTGACGTGGCCGCCCTTGAAGAGGGCGCGGATGATCTCCACGGCCTCCTCGAACATCTCGTGCCGTACGTCGACGGCCGGCCAGCCGCCGCCCACCACGTGCTCGTTGAGGTTCTCGCCGGAGCCGAGGCCCAGCCGGAACCGGCCCTCGGACAGCAACTGGACCGTCGCCGCCTTCTGCGCCACCACCGCCGGGTGGTAGCGGAACGTCGGGCAGGTCACGTACGTCATCAGCGGGATACGGGACGTGGCCTGGGCGGCCGCACCCAGCACCGCCCACGCGTAGGGCGAGTGCCCCTGCGAGCGCAGCCAGGGGAAGTAGTGGTCGGAGGTCACCGAGAAGTCGAAGCCCGCCTCCTCGGCCCGCACCACATGGTCGACGAGTTCTCGGGGGCCGGCCTGCTCGGTCATCATCGTGTATCCGATTTGCACCATAACCGCCGGGTCCCCTGACAACGGGCGTGAAAACTGCTCGATCAAGGTCCCCGGCGGGGGCAGGATGCCCCCATGAGTGCCTCCTCTCTGCCCGTGGACAGCCCCGCCGCCCAGGGCGTCGACGCGTCCGGCGTCCACGCCTTCCTCGACGCCCTCGAAGCGGCCCCCGAGATCGAGCCGCACAGCCTGATGATCATGCGGCACGGCCGGCTGGTCGCCTCCGGCTGGTGGGCGCCGTACACCCCCGACCGCCCCCACCTGCTGTACTCGCTCAGCAAGAGCTTCACCGGGACAGCCGCCGCCCTGGCCGAGGCCGAGGGGCTGCTCGACTTCGACGCGCCGGTGATCTCGTACTTCCCGGAGTTGGAGGCCGAGATCACCGACCCGCGCAGCCGGGCCATGCTCGTACGGCACGTGGCGTCCATGTCGAGCGGCCACGAGCGGGAGACCGTCGATGAGGTCTTCGCGCTGGACCGGGAGGAGCCCGTGCGCGGGTTCCTGCTGCTGCCGCCGGACCGCGACCCGGGCACCGTCTTCGCCTACAACCAGCCCACCACCTACACCCTCGCCGCGATCGTCCAGCGGGTGACCGGGCAGTCGCTCACCGCGTATCTGCGCCCGCGGCTGCTGGATCCGCTGGGCATCGGCGAGGTGTTCTGGCAGCGAGGCCGTACCGGCCGCGAGATCGGCTTCAGCGGTCTGCACGCCACCACCGACGCCGTCGCCCGGCTCGGCGAGCTGTACCTGCGCGACGGCGTCTGGGAGGGCGAGCGGCTGCTGCCCGAAGGGTGGGTGGCCCGGGCCACGCGCCCGCACATACCGACCGCCGGAGCCATGGGAGACGCCGAGTGGCAGGACTGGGACCGGGGCTACGGCTACCAGTTCTGGATCTCCCGGCACGGCTACCGGGGCGACGGCGCGTACGGCCAGTTCTGCCTGGTGCTGCCCGAGCACGACGCGGTGATCGCCACGACCGCGGCGACCGAACGGATGCAGGACTACCTGAACCTCGTCTGGCAGCACCTGCTGCCCGCCTTCGGCCCCGAGCCGCTGCCCGGCCGGGACGCCGCCGACCAGGCCCTGCGGGAGCGCCTCGCCGGACTCGCGCTGCCGCCCGCCCCGGGCAGGCCGGCACCGCCGGAACGGGCGGAGGAATGGGCGGCCGCCGAGTTCGGGTCCTCCAAGGGGGGCGGTCCGGCTCTGTCGGCCGGGCTCGTACCGGACGCGGACGGCTGGACGCTCACTCTCACCGAGGGTGAGGACCGGCTGGACCTGCGGATCGGAGCGGAGGGCTGGACGGTGGCGGAGAAGCCGCTCCCGACCGCGGTGAGCGGCGGGTGGACGGACTCCGGCACGCTGGCCGTGGAAGTGGCCTTCCTGGAGACCCCGCACCGCCTGGCGCTGACGTGCTCCCTCGCGGACCGTGCGCTCACCGCGAGCTGGCGCACGCAGCCCCTCGGCCCCGGCCGGCTCACCTCCCTGCGCGCCCCGCGCGGCTCAGTCTGAGCCCGGCCGGAACGTCTTCAGGAAGGTCCGCAGCGCCTCCTGGTTCGCCTTGTCCTCCCAGTCGTCGTCCGGGGTCGTCCAGCGCAGCGAGAAGCTCCGGCCCTCGCCCAGCAGGAAGCCCCGGCCGAAGGTGTGCACCCGGGTGCCGTCGACGTCCGCCGTCCACTCCATGTCGGCGGCCTCGCGTCCCTGGTACGTCGTGGCGCGGATCTCGCCGATCCGCCGGTAGTCGCCGGACCGCTCCAGGTTGGGTTCGACGTCGTCCCGCCACACGGCCACGGGATCCGGGCCCACGCGTTTGCTGTAGGTCACGGCCAGCGTGCGGTCGTCACCGGCGGCACCGAAGGTCACGCGGTACCGCAGATCGCCCTGTCGATCGGTGTCCAGCGGCTCCCAGCCCGCGGGAAGCGCGACGGAGAAGCCCTCCGGCGCGCGGTAGGTCCGGAAGCCGGGCGGCAGGCCCGTGCCCGGGGC
>NZ_NGFN01000830.1 GCF_002148965.1 Streptomyces swartbergensis
GAGCGCGCCGGGTACGTGGCGGTATTCGCGGTGCAGTGCCTGGGCGAGGAAGTCCTCGCCCAGGCACGCCGCGATGGACAGATCCGTCATCGCGTCAGGGCTCCCGATCCGTCAGTCGTTGCCGTCGCTCTTGCCGGTGCCGCCGCCGTCCGAGGGGATGGCGTTGCGGCCCCGGGCGGCGACGATCGCCCGGCGGGAGCGGACCAGGCCGCCGGTCGACGGCCCGGACGTAGCGGGCGGGGGCGTGGCGGGACTCTGCATGGAATCCTCCTGCGGGGTTGGTAGCCGGGCCCTGGACAGCCGCGGCCGCGAACTCCCCCAGTACAGCCACGGCAAGCCCTGGCGATAACCCCGTCATGGGGCCCCCACGGTGGGTATGGTCGTGAGGCTGACGCAGCGTCATTCTACGGGCTTTCAGGGGGACTTGTGGACGACTTACCGCCGTCACCTGCCCAAGTTCCGCGCCGTCTTCTGGCCGATCCCGGGTTCGTCCGGGCCTTGTACGAGCGGGACTTCACCGTGGTCTTCGCGATGGCCCACGACGTGGGGATCTCTTTCAACCGGATCGCCGAAGCGTGCGCGCTCAAAGCCGAGCGCGTCAGCCAGATCACCCGGGGCACCGCATCTGTCACTGCGCTGGCAACTGTCGAGAGAATCGCCGACGGTCTGCGCATTCCCGGTGCCCTCCTGGGGC
>NZ_NGFN01000831.1 GCF_002148965.1 Streptomyces swartbergensis
GTCCGGGCCGGTGGGGGAGCCGAGGTAGGCGACGCCCTTGGACCAGCTGCCCGACTCGGACGAGTCGAGGCTGACGCGGTAGGTGAGGACCAGGTCCGACCTGCCGTCGGCGTTGGTGTCGCCCGCCTTCATGGCGTCGACGCTGTACGCCGTCTCGGGCGTGGTGATCTTCTTCGCGGTACCGCTGGTGCCGGTGGTGGTGAAGGGGCCGCGCACGACGTAGACGTGGGACGAACCGGTGCCGACGGCCAGGTCCTTCTTTCCGTCGCCGTCGAAGTCGCCCGCGGTCAGCAGCCGGCCCCAGTTGTCGTGCCCGGAGACCGCCGGGTCCTTGACCGAGGTGCCGTTCTTCAGGCCGCTCGCCGAGCCCCACAGCACRGTGACGGAGCCGCCGTCGCCGTCCGTGCCGACGTCCTCGCCGGAGGAGCCGACCGCGAGGTCGGTGTAGCCGTCGCCGTCGAGGTCGGCCACGGCGAGCGCGTCGCCGAAGGTGTCCTCGGCCTCGGCGGCACCGGGCACCCCGGCGGTGTTCTGGCTGACCACGGTCCGCTTGGCCGGGTCGAGGCCGGTGGCGCCGCCGTAGACCACGGCGACGTAGCCGGCCATGCCGTGGCCGTCGACCTTGGCGTACGGGGCGGCGAAGGCGACGTCACCGTAGCCGTCGCCGTTGAAGTCGGCCTTCGGGCTGGTGG
>NZ_NGFN01000832.1 GCF_002148965.1 Streptomyces swartbergensis
GCATCCTCCCCACCGTCGCCGCCGCCCTCTCCGTCCGCGGCGCCACCCTCACCGGCACCGCCGCCCGCGGCGACACACCCCCCGCCCTGCACCCCCTCGTCCAGGACTTCCTGGACACCCTCACCAGCGCCCAGCGCGACCGCTTCACCGGCCGCTGCGCCGAGACCATCCTCATCTCCCGGCACATCACCGCCGCCGACGCCGCCCGCAGCAAACGCGCCGCACGCAAACCCATGACCAACGGCGAAGCCCGCAAAGCCCTCAAGCAGGCCAAACTCACCGCCCGCCGCATCCGCGAGGACGGCGACCCCCTCCACGGCAGCTTCGCCACCCCCTGCCGCGCCTGCACCGCGCTCAGCGCCCACTTCGGCGTCCGCATAGTCGACCCGGCGGCCACGACCGGCTGACACGCCCGCACACCGAAAAACCGCCGGCACCCCTGCGCCCGCCACCCATGACCTCGACGAGACGAAGGGCAGATGCACACCGACCGCACGTCCACCACCCGCTTCGCCGTACAAGTCGACGCCGCCCTGCGCGCCGCCGGCTGGCAACCCGGACGCTGGGACATCAAACAGGCCGAGATCTGGGCGGACGCCCTGCGCGACCACGTCTCACCCGCCGGCCACCGCCACACCGTCTTCCCCGCGGCCGTCGAAGCCTGGGCCGAGTTCGGCGGACTCCACATC
>NZ_NGFN01000833.1 GCF_002148965.1 Streptomyces swartbergensis
GGGCGGGGCCGGCGCCGAGGCGAGACGCGGCCCAGCACCGGTGGAACACGGGCCCAGCGCCGTGGAGAGGCGCCCGAGCCAGCACCGACGAGGGTCCCGAGAGGACAAGCCCGGCACCGGCGAGAACCCGGAACGCGGGTCGGCGCCGAGGCGAGGCGGCGGCCCAGCGCCAGCGGGAGCGCGGATCATGCGCCTCGGAGAGACACCTAGCCAGCACCGACGAGGACCCGGAACGCAGCCCGCGCCGAGGCGAGACGCGACCCAGCGCCAGCGCAAGCGCGGATCCAGCTCCGAGGAGAGACACCCGAGCCAGCACCGACGAGAGCCCCGCGAGCGCGAGCCCGGCACCGAAGCAAGGCGCGGCCCAGCACCGGCGCAAGCGCGGATCCAGCTCCGACCAGATACACCCGAGCCAGCACCGACGAGGATCCCGAGAGGACAACCCGGCACCGACGAGGACCCCGCGAGACGAGCCCGGCACCGAGGCAAGGCGCGGCCCAGCGTCGTAAGGGCGCGAACCCAACATCGGCGAAAGCCGCCCGGCCCGGCGTCGGCGAGRGCGCGGGGCCAACACCGGTGAAACAGCCCGGCCCCCCGCCAACGGGGGCGCGAACCCACACCGGCGAAACCGCCCGGCCCCGCGCCAACGGGGGCGCGAACCCAGCACCCGTGCCCCCGGCCCAGGCC
>NZ_NGFN01000834.1 GCF_002148965.1 Streptomyces swartbergensis
GGGGCGCGGGCTGGCTCGGGCGGGCTGAAGGTCGGCGCACGGGCCACAAGCTAGGGGTGCGAGGCTGCGGTGACTACGGTCTGTTCGGCCAGGATCACGGATTGTAGGAAGCTACGGCTACCGGCGGGTTCGACGGGGCCGAAGATCGTCTGTCGGCCGGGGCGCAGGTGCGGCGAGGATGGCGCCGGGCCTGGCGATCGCGGGCCCGGAAAGGCGGCAACCCAGGTGAACGGCAAGCTCAACGGGCATATTCGCGAGCGTCTTCTCGCGAGGAACTTCTGGCACCTCGCGACGGTGGGTGCGGACGGAGCGCCCCAGGTGTCGCCCATGTGGGCGGACATCGAAGGCGAGTACGTCATGGTCAACACCTCCATCGGGCGGGTGAAGGAGGAGAATCTGCGGCGCAATCCGTGCGTTTCGCTGTCCCATCACGACCCTGAGAACCCGTACGACCGGGCGGAGATCCGGGGGAAGGTCGTCCGGTTCGTGGAGGGCGAGGAGGCGGAGCGGGCGATGGACCGGCTCGCGCGGAAGTACCTCGGGGAGGACCGCTATCCGTGGCTGCTGCCCGGGGAACGCCGGGTGATGCTGCTGATCGAGCCGACGCGGGTGCGGAGGCTGGAGGGCGTGGAGCCGTTCCGGGCCGGGGTCCTGCCGGACGGGGCGGCGGGCTGAGGGGCGG
>NZ_NGFN01000835.1 GCF_002148965.1 Streptomyces swartbergensis
GGCCTCCGTGACGCGGCGGAGTTCGGACAGGCGGGCCGGGAGCCCGGGGTGGCGGTGGGGTCGGCGCTGGCGGAGCTGGCGGGAGTGGTGCGGCCGGCGGACGCGGGGTCTGGACGACCTGCGGGCACACCGAGCTCAGGGGCTGGACGGCCCGCGCCCACTCCGGACGCACGACCTCCGGCCGAGACTCCGCGGCCGGGCGGGGCGGCCCAGCCGGGCAGGGCACCGCACACAGACGGACCGGCGGCGCAGCCGGGTGGTCCTGCGGGTGTCGGTGGCTCGGGTGGTCCTGGGGAGATCGGGCGTTCAGGTGGTCCTGCCGGTGTCGGTGGTTCAGGTGGTCCTGGGGAGGTCGGGCATTCCGCTGGTCCTGCCGGTGTCCGTGGCTCGGGTGGTCCTGCGGAGGTCGGGCGTTCTGGTGGTCCTGGGGAGGTGGGGCGTTCTGGTGGTCCTGCGGGTGTCGGAGGCTCCGTTGGTCCTGCCGAGGTCGGGCGCTCGGGTGGTCCTGCGGGCATCGGAGGCTCGGGCGGTCCTGGCAAGGTCGGACGTCCGGGCGGGCTCGCTGAAGTCGAACGCCCGGGTTGGTCCGCTGAGTCCAGGCGCTCGCGGCCGCGTGGCGGGGCACCCGACGCAGGCCGCGACCAGCCTCAACCACCCAGCCGGCCCTCGCCCCCACTC
>NZ_NGFN01000836.1 GCF_002148965.1 Streptomyces swartbergensis
CCCTCACCCAGACCCTTGGCGACGCCGGGGAGGAACTCGCGCAAGCCCTCGCTGCGGTGGCGGCTGCAACCGCCGAAGCCCGCCGCCGCCTGGGCATCACTGTGGACGACCAGAGGCTCGGACGAGACGGCGCGGCGTCGGTGCCCGTAGCGCGCGCCCCGGGGCGAAGGCCGCCCAGGCGTCGCGGACTCGGTCCGGGCTTCCGGGGCATCCATACGGACCGCTGAATGCGTGTTCCTGCACCACGGCCGTCGTTGAGCAGGTGTGGCTGTAGAAATGAACGCGGGTCAGGAACGCCGGATCCCGAAGGACTGGCGAGGACATGAGCTGTTGGTGGCTGTACTCAGGTCGATGGGCGGCGAGCTGGTCTTCGCTCAGGAACACCTGCTGACGACGTCGACTCGGGGGGCCGGCGGTGCGGTGCGGGACGTCCTCTTCGAACCTCGTGACGACGGAACGATCCGGCTGTCACTGACCGAGCCGCGTGAAGACGGGTGCCCTGACGGTGTGGGTGCGGGAGTTCCCGGCCTCGTGAGGCGAAGCTGAGGGTGTGAGCATCCGCAGTGAGCACCCGGTAAGCGCGGAGCAGATCTATCGGGCCCTGGTCGCTCTGGGAGCGGAGCCAGTACTCGATCCGGAGCTGTGGCCGGAGGGGCCGCAGGACGAAGACCGCCGA
>NZ_NGFN01000837.1 GCF_002148965.1 Streptomyces swartbergensis
GAGTCCCCGACGCCCTCCCCCTAAACCGTTTTGGCGATAGCTCCGCCATCCCATATGCTTCTCACGTCCCCGACGCGCTGAGAAGCGCCCAGGCGGGCCGATAGCCCTCATCGTCTAGCGGCCTAGGACGCCGCCCTTTCAAGGCGGTAGCACGGGTTCGAATCCCGTTGGGGGCACGCACCACCCTGTGCGACACTGTCGTACAACACGCTTGGTCCTGTGGAGCAGTTTGGAGTGCTCGCCACCCTGTCAAGGTGGAGGCCGCGGGTTCAAATCCCGTCAGGACCGCTGAGGTTTCACGTGAAACCTCGTGGCTGGGTAGCTCAGTTGGTACGAGCGTCCGCCTGAAAAGCGGAAGGTCGCCGGTTCGACCCCGGCCCCAGCCACAACCGCCCTCACCAGGGCTTGAGCCCCTCTCCATCGCTAGTGGAGAGGGGCTCTTTTGTGCCGTCTACGCCAACGGCTGCCTCGACCAGCGACCCGTGGCCTCAGGTGAGCGGCCTCAGCGGAAGGTCGCCGGTTCGACCCCGGCCCCAGCCCTGGCCCCATCGGAAACCCAGGTCCGGAGAGGCGCGTGACCCGGCCGAACCGCCGGAGACAAAAGCGTTAGCCATGAAAATCCGCGGGATGAGATCCTGGATCGCGTATGTCTACGCACCCCGCCCCCGCCCTCGG
>NZ_NGFN01000838.1 GCF_002148965.1 Streptomyces swartbergensis
GTTCAGCAGCGGGTGACAGCCCATGACGACTGCCGGGTTTCCCCATTCGGACACCCCCGGATCAAAGCCTGGTTGACGACTCCCCGGGGCCTATCGTGGCCTCCCACGTCCTTCATCGGTTCCTGGTGCCAAGGCATCCACCGTGCGCCCTTAAAAACTTGGCCACAGATGCTCGCGTCCACTGTGCAGTTCTCAAACAACGACCAGCCACCCATCACCCCACCCTTGACAGGCGAGTTCACTGGGGCCGGCGACTGAGGAAAAAACCATTCCCTCAGACACCCAACAGCGTGCCCGACACACTCCCCGCTCCCCTCAACGTTCCACGCTCCGAAGAGCAGTACTAGMAGGAGAAGACGACCAAGTGTGCCGARTAGTCAACGTTCCACCCATGAGCAACCAGCATCAGACACTCGCTGATGTACTGGCCTCTGAMCYMRCCCCGAAGGAYCGGCTTAGAAGTGCTCCTTAGAAAGGAGGTGATCCAGCCGCACCTTCCGGTACGGCTACCTTGTTACGACTTCGTCCCAATCGCCAGTCCCACCTTCGACAGCTCCCTCCCCACAAGGGGGTTGGGCCACCGGCTTCGGGTGTTACCGACTTTCGTGACGTGACGGGCGGTGTGTACAAGGCCCGGGAACGTATTCACCGCAGCAATGCTGATCTGCGATTA
>NZ_NGFN01000839.1 GCF_002148965.1 Streptomyces swartbergensis
CGTACGCCAGCCTCGGTGTCCTCGCGGAGGCCTTCGAAGGCGCCTACGGCCAGAAGCTTGATCCAATGGACCTGGTGTGTGTCGACGAAGCCCACAGAACAAGCGGGTCGATGGGCAAGGCCTGGGCCGCCGTGCACGACCAGACGATCATCCCTGCCACCCGCCGGCTGTACCTGACGGCCACACCCCGGATCTGGGAGGAGCGGCTGAGTCGGGAGGTTGCCGAGGGGGTGCGCGACCCGCTGCCGAGGGAGATGGCGGCGAGCATGGACGACGAGAAGGTCTTCGGGCCCGTCCTGTACAAGCTCTCGCTCGCGTCTGCCGTGTCCCGCGGGCTGCTTGCGCGCTACCAGATCATCGTCCTGGAACTCCAAGACCCGGTCCTCACCCCCGAGCGACTCTATGGCGAGGACCGGTACAGCGAGGAAGTACGCGGGCAACGGCTCGGGGCGCTCCAGGCCGCGCTCTTGCGGACGATGGCCGACTACGACCTCAGCACGTGCATCACCTTCCACCACCGGACGATAGAGGCATCGGCCTACGCAGAAGGCCTGGAGCGGGTGGCCGCCAAGCTGCACGCCGACCAGCCGAAGAAGTACCCGAAGCGGATCTGGGCCGACTGGCTGTGCGGCGAGCACGCCCCCGAGCACCGACGGAGGGTGCTGGG
>NZ_NGFN01000084.1 GCF_002148965.1 Streptomyces swartbergensis
GCTCCACCAGCGACCGGACCGGGCCGTCCGCACACAACACCGCGTCGGCCAGCTCGAACAGAGCGTCCGCACGTCTGGTCAGGCAGGAGTAGAACTCACCCCGGAAGCGTGACAGTTCCGCGAACGGATCCTGTCGGACAGCGTGATGCAGCAGACTCATCCCCACGGCCTTCGTGCTGAGCGTGTGTGTTCCTTGGTCGGAGCACATGCTCAGCCGAAGGCCGCCTGCAGGTACGGCAGTTACCAGACCGGGTGATCAAGTACGAGAAGCCGTTCGACGTCCGAGGTTAAAGATCAAGCTAGGTCATGTCCGCAATGTCAGGGCAGCCAGGTCGCAGGCAGGCGAGGGCGACCATGGCTTGGCAGTGGTGGGCGAGTTTGTCGTAGCGGGTGGCCATGGCCTTGTGCTTGAGCTTGAGCTTGTTGAAGCAGCGTTCGACGACGTTGCGGCGCCGGTAGGCCTCCCCGTCCAGCCGGCACCGGCTCACCTCGCCGAGTACAGCCGTTGGTCTGGTCGGGCCGCGTTCTGGGGCGGCCGGGCCTACACCGGCTGACGCTGACGCGGGCCATGACCTGCCCGAACTGGGTGCAGTCGTTGACGTTCCCAGCGGTGATCGTGAAGGCCGACGGCCGGTCCTGCCCGTCGCAGGCGAGATGGATCTTCGTGGTCAACCCGCCGCGGGACCGCCAATCGCCTCGCCCGGCCAGAGCCCCCTTCTTTTGGCACCTGACGCGTGCTGGTGAGCCCGCACGGTCAGGGAGTCCACGCACACCACCGTCCAGTCGACAGCGCCCACGGCGTCACTGTGTTGCTGGACGTGGAAGCATCGGACAGCAATACGAACGCCCCGTGCCCCGAAACAGGAGGTGGCGAGGCCCCGCGCTGCGACACCCGGATGCGTCTCCTCTCCGGCGTGAACGGCGGGGCCTCCTCGTAAGGAACAAGTGAAAGGCCGTGTCCTGTGCGGGGATATCGCCGATGGTCAGGGGAGGGCGTACGAGGGGGGAGCATGCCGGGACAAGCAGGGCCGGGTCGCGCCGAGGGCGAGCTGGATCCGGACGCCGGGCCGGTGCAGCGGTTCGCCGCCGGGCTGCGTGCGCTGCGCGAGGCCGCGGGCAGGCCCACCTACCGGGAGATGGCCCGGCGGGCGGGGTACGGGGTGACCACCCTGTCGCAGGCGGCGGCGGGCAAGCAGCTGCCCACCCGCGCGGTGACGCTCGCCTACGTCAAGGCGTGCGGCGGCGACCTCGCCGAGTGGGAGCGGCGCTGGCGCGAGGCGTCGGACGAACTGGCCGCCGAGGCCGCCGCCGACGACACCGCCCGGCCGCCCTACCGCGGCCTGACCCGGTTCGAACCGGACGACGCCGGACTGTTCTTCGGCCGCGACCAGCTCGTGGAGCGTCTCACCGAGCTGAACCGCAAGCACCGCTTCACCGCCGTCTTCGGCCCCTCCGGCAGCGGCAAGTCGTCCCTGCTGCGGGCGGGCCTGATCCCCCGGCTGCGGACGGCCGGCCCCGACGACGTGCCGCCCGCGGCCGTACGGATCCTCACCCCCGGCGCCGACCCGCTGCGCACGCACGCCGAGCGGCTGGAACCCGTACCGGACACCGACGCCGACACCTGGCTGATCGTCGACCAGTTCGAGGAGCTGTACACGCTCGGCGCCGACCCGGCCGACCGCGACGCCTTCATCGACCGGCTCGTCGCCGCCACCACGGCGGACAGCAGGCTGCGCGTCGTCATCGCGGTACGGGCCGACTTCCTCGGCCGGTGCGCCGAACACCCCGGGCTCACCGCCGCGTTGCAGGACGCCACGCTGCTCGCCGGGCCGATGAGCCGGGCGGAACTGCGGGAGGCCATCGTCCGCCCGGCCGCCGCGGCCGGCCTGATCGTCGAACGCGCCCTGACCGACCGCCTCCTGGACGAGGTCGAAGGCGCCCCCGGCGGACTGCCGCTGATGTCGCACGCCCTGCTGGAGACCTGGCGCCACCGCAGCGGCCGGGCCCTGACCGAGACCGCGTACGAGGCGGCCGGCGGACTGCACGGCGCCGTCGTACGGACGGCCGAGCAGGTGTACGGCGAACTGACCACAGAACAAGCAGAGTTGGCGCGCCGGATCCTGCTGCGTCTCGTCGCGCCCGGATGGGGGTCCCCCCTGCTGGAGCGAGGCCGAGAGCTTGGGGGAGGGACCGCCGACACGCGCCGCCCCACCGACCACGCGGAACTCGACTTCGGCGACCCCGCCGACACGCGAGTGGTCCTGGAACGGCTGGCCCGGGCCCGCCTGATCACCTTCGACGACGGCACCGCCGACCTCGCCCACGAGGCGCTCATCACCGCCTGGCCCCGCCTGCGCGCCTGGATCGACGCCGAACGCGACCGGCTGCGCGTCCACCGCGCCCTCTCCGAGGCGGCCCGCACCTGGCAGGACCTCGGGCAGGAGAGCGCCGCTCTCTACGCCGGCTCCCGGCTGTCCGCCGCCCGCGACGCCTTCCCGGCGGACGGCGCCGCCCCCGGCAGTGACGAACTGACCCCGCTGGAACGCCGGTTCCTCACCACCTCGCTCCGCCGCCGGCACCGCGCCGCGCTCCTGCGCCGCACGGTCGTGGCCGTACTCGCCGCGCTCGCCCTGCTCGCCACCGGCACCGCCGTCGTCGCCCTCCAGGCCCGCGCCACCGCTCAGGCCGAACGGGACGACGCCGTCTTCGGCGGGCTCACCGCCGAGGCCGACCGGATCCGTGACACCCACGCCGGGCTGGCCGCCCGGCTCGACGTGGCCGCGTACCGCATGCGTTCCACTCCGGACCTGCGGACCCGGCTGGCCTCGGACGCGGGCCGGGTGCTGGCCACCCGGCTGTCCGGCCCCGACGGGGTCGGCAGCTCCGTGGCGTACGCGCCCGACGGCCGCACCCTGGCCGGCGGCGGCCACGACGGCATGGTCCGGCTGTGGGACAGCGGTGGCAGGGCCCTGGGCGAATCGCTGCGGCTCGGGACGGACCGGGTCGGCGCGGTCGCCTTCGCACCGGCGGGCCGCGACCTGCTGGCGGCCACCGGCGAAGGCGGCGTCATCCGCCTGTGGGACGTGCGCGACCGGGAGCACCCCCGCGCTCTCGGCCGCCCGCTGGTGAGCCACGACGAGGAGAACATCGTCTCCGCCGCCTTCGCCCCCGACGGCCGCACCCTGGCCACGGCCGGCGACGACGGCACCGTACGGCTGTGGGACCTGACCGACCCGGCCCGCCCCGCGCCGCTCGGAAAGCCCGCCGCGGCCGACGACTCGAAGGACCGCAGCGTCCGCGCGGTCGCCTTCGCCCCGGACGCGAACACCCTGGCGACGGCGGGCTACGACAGCACCGTCCGGATGTGGCGGTACGGCGGGAACGACGGCATCGCACCGCTGGGCGAGCCCCTGCGCGCCCACACCGCCCCGGTGTGGACCCTGGCCTTCTCGCCCGACGGCCGCACGCTGGCCACCGCCGGCTTCGACGAGACCGTACGGCTGTGGGACGCGTCCCGCCCGGACCGGCTCACGTCACTGGGCGAACCCCTCACCGGGCACACCGCGCCCGTCATGACGGTCGCCTTCAGCCCCGACGGGGAGACCCTGGCGAGCGCGGGCGAAGACGACGCGCCCCTGCTGTGGAACGTGGCCAACCCCGCCTATCCCCAGCGGCTCGGGGAGCCGCTGACCGGGCACACCGAGCCCGTGTGGGAGGTGGCCTTCAGCCCCGACGGCCGTACCCTCGCCAGCACCGGCGCCGACGGCGGCGTCCTGCTCTGGCACCGGCCGCCGACCGTCCTCACCGACTTCACCAACCCGGTCACGGCCGTCGCCTACAGTCCCGACGGCCGCCTGCTCGCCGCCGCCAGCACCGACGACGGGCTGGTCCGCCTGTGGGACGTGCGCCGCCCGGACCGCCCGCGCCGGCTGCCGCGGACGCTCACCCACGAAGACCGGGTGCTGGCCGTCGCGTTCGCACCCGGCGGCCGTACGGCGGTCAGTGGCTCCGCGGACGGCACCGTACGCCTGTGGGACCTCTCCACGCCCGGGCGCCCCGCCCCGCTCGGGGAACCCCTGCGCGCACACGACGGGGGAGTCAACGCCGTCGCGTTCGCGCCGGGCGGCCGCCTGCTGGCCACCGGTGGGGAGGACGACACGGTCCGGCTGTGGGACGTGCGCCGCCCGGACCGCGCACGGCCACTCGGTGCACCCCTGCGCGGCCACACGGACGCCGTCACCTCCGTGGCCTTCGCCCGGGACGGCCGCCTCCTGGCCTCCGGCGCCGAGGACGCCACGGCCCGCCTGTGGCACGTGGACGGCGACGGGACGCGGGCCCTGCCCGCGGGCGCCGCCCTCACCGGGCACGACGAGTCGGTCGAAGCGGTGGCCTTCGCCCCGGACGGGGCGACACTGGCGACGGGCAGCGACGACCGTACGGTGCGGCTGTGGGACGTGCGGGACATGCGGGATGTACGGGACGTCGAACGGCGCGATCGGGCCCGCCCGTTGGGGGAGGAGCTGACCGGACACCGCGCGGCGGTCAGGGCCCTGTCCTTCGCCCCGGACGGCAAGACGCTGGCGACCGGCAGCGGAGACCACACGGTCCGCCTGTGGGACGTGTCCGACCCGGCCCGTGCCGAGCCGTCCGGCCAGGAACTCACCGGCCACCTCGACACCGTCACCACCGTCGCGTTCAGCCCCAGCGGTGATGCCCTCGCCTCCGCCGGCTACGACCTGACGGCCCGGGTGTGGACGCTGGACGAGGACCGCGCGGCGCAGTACGTCTGCGAGCACACCGGCGGGGTCCTGACCCGGGCCGACTGGCGGGACCACCTGCCGCAGCTCCCGTACAGAGAGGTCTGCGGAGACCGGTAGAAGTGCTCACGATCGGGAGAACTTCAGCACGGCACCGTCCTTGTCGTGGGCGACGACGTTCGCCTTCAGGCCGTTGCCGAACCCGGCCTCACCGCCCGCGCCTCCGAACTGCATCACGCCGCCCCCCGACTGGAAGGTGATGGAGTCGTCGGCCACGATGACGTGCACCTCCGTGCCCTTCGCCGTGATGTCCGCCGTGGAGGTCACCAGGACCTCGCACGCACCGTCCGAGCAGGCCGCGTAGTTCTTGCCGTCCGCGGCCTCGGGCAGCGGGCCGGTGGGGTCGGACGCGGGCGAGTCCCCCTCCCCGGACGACCCGTCGGGCTTCCAGCCCGGCGCACACTGCTCGGCCCGCTCGTACGCCGCCGCGAGCCGCGGAACCTTCCGGGTCAGCGCGGGCAGGTCCGGATCGGGCGGGGTGAGGGACTGGACCTGCTTGTCGACGTCCGCGACTGTGCTCTCGGCGTACTCGAGGCCGACCGCCGGTGACTGGGCTCCGAGCTCGTTCGCGACACGCCTCACCTTCTTCCGCAGGGCGTCGCGCAGCCGGTCGGCCGCCGGAACGCCCGACGGACCGAGGGACTCCAGGTCGCCGGCCACGGTCTCCACGTCCGACGGTGTCGTGGAGAGGTAACTGAGGGCGTGGGCGTGGGCGAGCATCCCGGTTTCGTCGTCCGCGTTCCGGATCTCCTTCAGATCCGCGGCGCTCTCCTTCCGCAGGTTCTGGAGCGCGACCGTCGACTCGCACATGTCGCCGACCCACTCCACGAGTTCGGACGACGGTGACGGCGACGACGGTGACGGCGACCGGGTCGGCTTCGGCTCGGCCGACGACTTGGCGGGGGCCGTCTCGTCCGTCCCGCCCTCCCCGCAACCCCCGACGGCCAGCACCAACCCGGCGACCACGACCGCGACGCCCCTGCTCCTGCCCATCCGACGACCCCTCTCCGTGCTGTGGCCCTTCCCGGCGAGCCCAGTTCAGTCGCGGCACGGGTTGTTCGGCCACCCGGTCCGCCGACTGAACAACGAGTCCGGGCGGTCGTCGGTGGTGGTTCACGCGTCAGCTCAGGGCTTGTCCGGGGCCCACGCCGCCACCAGATCCAACAGGCCGGGGAAGCGGGCGTTGAGATCGGCCACGCGGACGTGGCTGCGGCGCTCCAGCCCGTACTGGCGCTGGCGGGTGACACCGGCCTCGCGCAGCGCCTTGAAGTGGTGGGTGAGGGAGGACTTGGGGCGGTCGAGGCCGAACCAGCCGCAGGAGTGGTCGAACGCCTCCGACTCCAGCAGGAGCTTGCGCACGATCGTCAGGCGCAGCGGGTCGCTCAGCGCGCCCAGCACCGTCTCCAGGCGCAGCTCCTCGACCGCGGGCTCGGGCAGCGGTTCCGGCAGGTTCTCCGGCTCCGGCAGCACCTTGACGACCGGCACGTCGTGAGCCGTGGCGGACATGGGCAGCTCCCTGTCATCCGAATCGCTTGTACGAGTTTCATCGTACTGCATGCTAGGTTCGAAAAAACTCGTACTGAGCTCACCGGAGGGATCACCCATGTCGGAACGTCAGGCCGCACCCCGTACCCCCACCTGGTGGGTGTGGTCGGCGGCGTGGCCGGTCACGGCCGTCTTCGTGCTCTCCAACGCGGCGACCCCGCTGTACGTGCTGTGGCAGCGCGACATCGGGTTCTCCAAAGGCACCCTGACCGTCGTCTTCGCGTTCTACATCGTCGGCCTGCTCGGGTCGCTGCTCGTCTCGGGCGTCGTCTCCGACCGTCTGGGACGCAAGCCCGTGCTGCTGCCCGCGCTCGCCCTCGCACTCGCCGCCTGCGCGATCTTCGCCACGGCCACGACCGTCACCGCGCTGCTCGTCGCCCGGCTGTTCACGGGGATCGCCGTCGGCGCCGTCGTCTCCGCGGGCATGGCCGCCGTGACGGACGTGGCGGGCCCGGAGCGCAGGCGGCTGGCCGCGCTGCTCGCCTCCTGCGCGATGGTCTTCGGGGCCGGCCTCGGTCCGCTGCTCGCCGGCCTGCTCTCCGAGACCCTGCCGGCGCCCACCGTGACCGTCTTCGCCGTCGAGGCGGTGCTGCTGGCCACGGCCGTCCTCGCCGTGCTGCGCATGCCCGTACGCCGTCCCGCCGCACGCGGGAAGGGCGCCTGGGTGCGCGTGCCCGGCGTGCCGCGCGGCAACGGCGTCCATCTCGCCCTGGGCATCGCGGTGTTCGCCCCCGGCATCACCGCGACGTCGTTCGTGCTGTCGCTCGGCCCCACGCTGCTGACCGAACTGCTCGGCACCACCAGCCGGATCGTCTCCGGAGCCATGGCGTTCGTGATGTTCCTCGCCGCCACCGGCGTCCAGTTCGCCGTGCGGAAGCTGCCCCGGCGCACTGTCCTGACCGCCGGCGCGAGCAGCACCACCCTCGGCATGACCGCACTGATCGCCGCCGTGCACGCCTCGTCCGTCGTCCTGCTCGTCGTATCCGCCCTGCTCGCCGGGGCTGGCCAGGGCATGGGCCAGCTCGGCGGCCTCTCCCTGCTCAACTCCACCGTTCCGCCGCAGCGGCTCGCCGAGGCCAACGCCGCGCTGAACGTCGCCGGTTACCTCCCGGCCGGCCTCCTGCCGGTGTCCACGGGCTACCTCATGGACGCGGTGGGACTGCCCACCGGGGCGACCGTCTTCGGCAGCGCCCTGATGGGCCTGGCGGTCGCCGGCGCACTGGTCGTCGTCGCGGGGCACCGCAGGGTTCCCGAACCCGCGTGACTGTCAGGCAGCCGCGCCTGCGGGTGCGGCCCGACAGCTCGGCCTGTTCGGGCAGTCCGTGCGGCTCATGCCTGCCGGCCCGGAGCTGCCGGCGGGCCGATCTCGCGCTGCTGTTCCGCACGACGGCGAACAGCCACGGCCGCATCGCCTCCGGCGCGATGCCCAGCACCCCGGCGTGGCGCCAGGCCGGACGACGACCTCCTGCAGAGAGACCTGTGCGACCGGCATTACGGCGCCTCGCACTTCGTCACGTGCTCCGCGTCCCACGGCACCGCAACCACCGGCGGTGCCGTGGGACGCCGGGCGGCTCAGCCGAACAGCGCGTCGTACACGTCGCTCTGCCAGTACGTGACGAAGTTGGCGCTGTTGAAGTACACGCCGCCGTTGGGCAGCGCCAGCGTCGTGCCCTTGCCGAGCGAGCCGTTCAGCTTCTTGTTCGAGAAGTCCACGCCCAGGGTCGCGGCGATGTGGCCCTCGTATCCGTCGGGGCTGGAGGTCCCGATGCCGGCGTACCCGGACTCGCCGGGAGCCAGGGTCACCACGGCCTGAGGCTTGCTGGAGTCCAGCCACGGGACGGGAGACTGGGCGCCTGCGCCGGCGGCCAGGTAGGGCGCGCCGTAGAGGTTGCAGGGCTTGGTGCCGGTGTTGGTGGCCGTGAGCAGCAGGGTGTTGATGGGCCGGGAGACGTCCTCGACGGTCAGCTTCGTGTTCGCCGCGGTGCAGTCGACGGTCGCGGCGGCCTTCTGCGGGGTGGCGGCGGAGGCCGTCTGGCCCGCGGCCTGGACGCCGACGAGAGCGAAAGCGGCGGCAGCGACCAGGGAGGAGGCGGCCACGCGGGTGGTGAAGCGCTGTGCGATACGCATGCGATGCAACTGCTTTCTCTGAGTTTCGAGTTTCCTGAGTTCCGAATTTCCGGAATGGAATCTTCCGGTTCATGGGTGTCGGGCCGGACAGATGTGCGGCCGAAACCGGAAGTTGAGGTAGGCGTCACCGCCCTCGAACGGGGCGGCGTGCTTTGGATGACCCAAGCTTGTGTCACGTTCCGTCCCACCCGCCATTCCCCTGGGAAATTTGGAACGCTGGGACGGCAGCACCGGCTCTGACCAGGTGGAACGTCCCCCTCGTGGGATGCCGAACGGGATGGAAGACCGGTGGGGGCGGCTGAGGAGACGACTGCAAGGGGGAGGGGGACCGCCCGACTGTGCATCGGTTTCGCGCTTCGCGCGGGTGCGCGAGGCGACCCCGGAGGAAGCGGGCGTGCCCACCGTGGCCGGGTCCACCGATCTCCAGGCACCGCACGGATCGTCGTCCCCGTCAACGTCCCCCTCGGAGCAGAAGACGAGAGGCCGGCTCGTCCCCTTCCTGTTGTGGTTGTGAGGGACCAGTGGAGCGTGCCGATCACATGGTCGACGGCGTGCGAAGATCATGATGAGCGCGCGTTCGCGCGCCGCGTGGCACGGGGGTGCATTGCGTGAGCGGCCTGTTCTGGTTCCGGCTGCTCGCTGTTCGGCCGTTCCGGAAGACGGGCGTGTACCTCCGGCCCGCTGACACACCGCCCGCAATGCGAGCACGGAGGAACATGTGAAGTCACTGAAGCGACGGGGTCTCACCGTAACCACGGTCCTCACCACGGTGGTCTTCGTCGCCGGGGCGTTCGGCGCCACCTCGGCGTCGGCCTCGGCACAGAGCACCACGACGAAGGCGTCGACCCGCGCCTGTGCCGGAGGGGACTACGTCAAGGCACACGAGAGCGTGAAGATCCGCAAGTCGAAGAAGGTCAACTCCACCGCCCTGGGCCTGCTGCCCAAGGGCAAGAAGGCCAAGCTCCTGAAGTGCTCGGTCGACCTCGCCGGCACCTACTCGCTCTGCGGCTGGGACGACGACAACCGCTGGCACCACATCTCGTACCGCGGCATCAAGGGCTACGTGCCGCTCGCCTGCGTGGTCTAGGCCCCGTCGTGACGACAGGACACAGGGAGCGTCCCGCCGCACCCGGTCCTGAGCGGCGACGGTCCTGAGCGGCGACGGTTCTGAGCGGCGACGGTTCTGAGCGGCAACGGTCCTGAGCCGCAACGGTCCTGAGCCGCAACGGTCCTGACGGACCGTCGTCGGCCGTACGTGCGACGATCCCCGGGTGAATGATCTACGCGTCCGCCTGGCCACCGATGCCGACCCGGCCACCCTCGTCCGCCTCCGCGACGCCGCGGCCCGCTGGATGCCGGCCCGCGGCATCACCGGGCAGTGGCGGCCGGGGGAGCTGGACGAGGACCACTTCCGCCAGGTCATGGCCCGTGCATCGGGCGAGGTCGGGCTCGCGGAGACCGGCGGGCGGGTCATCGGCGCCTGGGAGCTGTGGTGGGAGGACGAGGCCGCCTGGGGGCCGCAGCCGCCCGTGGCCGGGTACGTGCACCGGCTCATCGTGGACCGGTACGCCGCCGCGCCCGGGACCGGGCGGCTGCTGCTGGAGGCCGCGGAACGCCGGGTGGCCGAGGCCGGGCGGATCCGGGTCCGCCTGGACTGCCTGGCGGACAACGCGCAGCTCAACGCCTATTACCGGGACGCCGGTTACCGCGTCGTGGGCCACAAGGAGGGCAAGCCGCAGCCGGGCGGGGCGCCCCCCAAGTCCTTCACGTTGCTGGAGAAGGAACTCTCCCGGCCCACAGCCCCGGGGACCTCCGGCCACACCGATTAGGGTGAACCGCGTGGAGCTCCTGCACCTGCGCTATTTCGTCGCCGTCGCCCAAGAACTGAACTTCTCCACCGCGGCCCGCAGACTGCACATGGCGGCATCCCCGTTGAGCAGGCGGATCAAGGATCTCGAGAACGAGCTCGGACACCGGCTGTTCGACCGCGACACCCATCATGTGCGGCTCACCCCGGCCGGCAGCGCACTGCTGCCGATCGCCCGCGGTGTCCTGGAGCAGGTCGACTCCATCCAGTGGCGGCTGGACGAGACGGCCCGGCCGCGCCGGACCACCCTGCTGCTCGGCGTCCCCAGCGGCATCCATCCGGACCTGCGGATGCGGATGGACGCCCTCGCCGAACGGGTCGGCGACCGGTTCGAGATCAAACGCTGGCCGGGCGGCACCGAGCGTCTGGTCGACGYCGTGTGCGACGGCAGGCTGGCGCTGACCCTGGCCCGGCTCCCGGTCGGCGGCGACCCGGCCCTGGAGCAGCTTCCGGTGATGTCGGAGCGGCTCGGCGCGGTCGTGCCGAGGGACCGGTTCCCGGGCCGGGAGTCGGTCGCCCTGGCGGAACTGTCCGAGCTCGCCTACGCGGGCTCGCCCACGGCCGTGACGAACGCGTATTTCCGCGGCCTCGACCAGCAGCTGGCCGAGCTCGGTGTCAAGAAGCGGATCGAAATCGGTAGCGCTACTTTCGACGGTGTTTCCGAGATAGTCTCCAGCGGTCTGGCGTTCTCCATTTCCATGCTGGACCCGCGAAGCCCTGTTCAGAATTACCGTCTCGACAATGTGGCCGTTCTTCCCTTCTCGGATTTCCATCCCCGGCTGGAGACCGGACTGCTGTGGCGCAAGGACCGTGCGCACGGCGGTGACCTGGAAGAAGTCGTCGCCGTCGCCCGCGAGATCTTCACCGAACCGCTCCGCGCCTGACCCCGCACAAGTATTCGTAAAATATTCGCCAAAGGCGGTATGACCATTGTGGTCATACCGCCTTTCGCTAATTGGTCACTCCATTTGTTTCCGTTCCTCATCCCCTTCTTGCTAACTTAGTTTCCAGATACACATACATGGCGACGCAAGGAGTTGAAGGAAAAGCGATGACGGACATCACGGACACCGCCACCGGCCCCCTGGAAGGCATCCGCGTGATCGACCTGTCGACCGTGGTGATGGGCCCCTACGCGGCACAGATCCTCGGCGACCTGGGCGCCGACGTGATCAAGATCGAGTCGCCCGCCGACACCGTGCGCGTGGGCCACTACCGCACCACGCCGGGCATGACCCCGCTCAACCTCAACGTCAACCGCAACAAGCGCAGCGTGGCCCTCAACCTCAAGGACGACACGGACCGGGAGCGGGCGCTGCGGCTGATCGACACCGCGGACGTGCTGATCACCAACATGCGGCCCGGCGCACTGCACCGCCTCGGCCTGTCCCACGACGACATCGCCGCCCGCAACCCCGGGCTCGTCTACGCGCACGCCCAGGGCTTCCGCAGCGACTCGGACCGGGCCGGCAACGCCGCCTACGACGAGACCGTGCAGGCCGCGTCCGGCCTGGTCGACATCGCCGACCGCGCGCTGGGCGAGCCCGTCTACCTGCCGACCATCATCGGCGACAAGGTCTCCTCCCTGACCATCGCCTACAGCGTGCTCGCCGCCCTGCTGCACCGGAACAGGACCGGGCAGGGCCAGCTCGTCGAGATCCCGATGACCGACACCCTCATCGCGTTCAACCTGGTCGAGCACCTGGCGGGACACACCCACGTGCCCGAGACGGGCCCCACCGGCTTCGCCCTGTCGATGCTGAAGGGCCACAAGGCGGTGCGCACCAAGGACGGCCTGGCCTGCGTCATGCCGTACAACCCGCAGAACTACCGGGACTTCTTCACCGCCGCCGGGCGCCCGGACCTCGCCGAGGACCCGCGCGTGAACGGGGACGCCATCGACAGCGCCGACCACGAGGACCTGGCCGCGCTCCTGGAGACCTGCGCCCCCGCTCTGACCACCGACGAATGGGCCGAGGTGTGCGCCAAGCACAGCATCCCGATGGCCCCGGTGCTGGAACTGGACCGCGCCCACGAGGACCCCTACGTCCGCGACGGCCACCTGCTCGACACCGTCGAACACCCGACCGAGGGCACCGTCCGCACCATCGGCATCCCGCTCCGCTTCTCCGCCACGCCCGGCTCGATCCGCCGTCTGGCGCCGGTCGCCGGACAGGACACCGAGGACGTCCTCGCCGAGCTCGACGCCGCCGCCCGCTGACCGTCTGACCGTCACAGGAGGGACAGCCATGAGCACCCCCACACCTCCCGCCGTACGCACCGAACGGATCGGCACCACCCTGCTGATCACCCTCGACCGCCCCGAGGCCCGCAACGCCGTCAACGCCGCGGTCGCCACCGGCCTCGCCGCCGCACTGGACGAACTGGAGGCCGAACCCGAGTTGCGGGCCGGCGTCCTGACCGGCGAGGGCGGCACGTTCAGCGCCGGCATGGACCTCAAGGCCGCGCTGCGCGGCGAGTCGCCCGAGATCGAAGGCCGCGGCTTCGGCGGACTGACCGAGGCCGAGCCGGCCAAGCCCCTGATCGCCGCCGTGGAGGGCCATGCCATGGGCGGCGGCTTCGAACTGGCCCTGGCCTGCGACCTGATCGTCGCGGCCGAGGACGCCCGGTTCGGCCTGCCCGAGGTCAAGCGCGGGCTGATCGCCGCGGGCGGCGGTGTGATCCGACTGCCCAAGCGCATCCCGCATCACCTGGCCATGGAACTCCTGCTGACCGGCGAGCCCGTCGACGGCCGCCGCGCCGGCGAACTGGGCCTGGCGGGCCGGGTCACCGCCACCGGCCAGGCCGTCCCCGAGGCGCTCCGGCTGGCCGAACGGCTCGCGGAGAACGCCCCGCTCGCGCTCGCGGCCGTCAAGCGCGTCGTCCGCGCAGCCGACGGCGCGCCCGACGCCGACGCCTTCGCCTTCCAGCGCGGGGAGATGAAGACCCTGATGGCCTCGGCGGACGTACGCGAGGGCATGACCGCCTTCGCCGAGCGCCGCCCCGCGCGGTGGACGGGACGGTGAGGCCGGCATGAAGACCGAGGACGTACGACAGCACCTCACCACCCCGCTCACCAGCCCGGCGTACGCGCCGACGATCCCGCGGTTCACCGACCGGGAGTACCTCAACGTCGTCTACCGCACCGACCCCGAGGCGCTGCGGGCCGTCGTCCCCGAACCGCTGCGCATCGGTGAACCCCTGGTCCGGTTCGAGGTCATGAAGATGGGCGACGTCAGCGGATACGGCCCCTACACGGAGGCAGGCCAGGCGATCCCCGTCAGCTTCGAGGGCGAGCACGGCGAGTACCTGCACGCGATGTACCTCGACAACTTCCCGGCGACCGCCTCCGGCCGCGAGGTCTCCGCATACCCGAAGGTGCTCGGCTCCCCGTCGCTCACCGTCGACGCCGGCGCGCTCGTCGGCACCCTCGACCACGGCAGCCTGCGGGTCGCCACCGCGACCATGGGCTACAAGCACCACGAGCTGGACCTGCGCGAGGCCCGGGCGCAGATCACCGTGCCGACCTTCATGCTCAAGACGATTCCCGGCTACGACGGGCTGCCGCGGGTGCAGGAACTCGTCCGCACGCGCATCACCGACGTCACCGTCAAGGAGGCGTGGACCGGCCCGGCCCGGCTCCAGCTGTTCCAGCACGTACTCGCCCCACTGGCCGACCTGCCGGTGCTCCAGATCGTCTCCGCGAGCCACATCCTCACCGACCTGACGCTGTCCGGCGCCGAGCCGGTCCACGACTACCTGAAGGGAGCCGCGTCATGACCCGCACCTTCCGTACCGCCGCGGTGATCGGCGCCGGGACCATCGGACTGTCCTGGACGGCGCTGTTCGCCGCGCACGGCCTGACGGTCCGGGTGAGCGACCCGCGACCCGACCTCGCCGAGGCCGTGGACGAGGCCCTGGCGCGGTCCGCCCCGCACCTGGCCGCCCGCGGCCTGGACGTGACGGGCCTCGCCGGCCGGGTGCACCTCGCCGCCGACATCGCCGAGGCGGTCCGGGACGTGGACGTCGTACAGGAGAACGGCCCCGAGCGCGTCGCGTTCAAGCAGGACCTGTTCGCCACCCTGGCCCGGAAGGCACCCGGCCACGCGCTGCTGCTCAGCTCCTCGTCGGCCATCCCGTCGACGGAGTTCACCAAGGAGCTGGCGGACGACGACGCCGCCCGCGTCCTGATCGGCCACCCCTTCAACCCGCCGCACCTCATCCCGCTCGTCGAGGTCGTGCCCGGCGAACGCACCGGCGCGGACGCCGTGAAGGCCGCGGTGGACTTCTACACCTCGGTCGGCCGCACCCCGGTGATCGAGCGCAAGGAGATCCCCGGCTTCGTCGGGAACCGGCTCCAGAACGCGCTCAGTCGCGAGGCCGTGTACCTCGTCGAGCAGGGCGTGGTGACGCCCGAGGAACTCGACACGGTGATGACCAACTCGCTGGGCCTGCGCTGGGCCGCGGTCGGGCCGTTCCTCGGCTCGCACCTGGGCGGCGGACCCGGCGGCTACCGGCACATGGCCGAGCACATCGGCGCCTCGATGAAGCGGATGTGGGCGGACCTCGGCACCCCGTCGCAGAACCCCGACCAGCAGGAACGGCTCATCGCAGCCGTGGAACAGGCCTACGGCTCCTCCACGTACCCGGAACTCACCGAGACGCGCGACCGCAGGCAACTGGCAGTCCTGTCCGCCCTGGACAGCGCCGACAAGGAGGAGAACTGAGATGACCACCACCATGGAACCGCTCGAAGACCAGCTCACCGCGGACTTCTACGCCTACGAGGCGCTGCTGCCGGACGAGGAGCGCAAGATCCTCCTCAAGGCCCGCGCCCTCATGCGCGACGAGATCAAGCCGCTGGTCAACGACAATTGGGCCAAGGGCGAGTTCCCCCGGGAGCTCGTCGGCATCTTCCGCGACAGCGGCCTCACCGGCCTGCCCTACGAGGGCTACGGCGAGCACCGGCCCGCCGTCAGCAACCTGCTCAGCGGCATGCTGGCGATGGAACTGAGCCGCACCGACGCCTCGGTGGCCACGTTCTTCGGCGTCCACAACGGCCTCGCGATGTACTCCGTCCACTCCGGCGGCGACCAGGAGCAGCGCGACCGCTGGCTCCCGGAGATGGCCGCGATGGACAAGATCGGCGCCTTCGCCATGACCGAGCCGCTCGGCGGCTCCGACGTCGCGGGCGGCATGCGCACCACGGCCGAGCGCGAGGGCGACAGCTGGGTCCTGAACGGCGCCAAGAAGTGGATCGGCAACGCGACCTTCGCCGACTACGTCGTGGTGTGGGCGCGGGACGTCGACGACAACCACGTCAAGGGCTTCGTCGTCGAGAAGGGCACACCCGGCTTCGAACCCGCGAAGATCGAGGGCAAGACCGCCTTCCGGATCGTCGAGAACGCCGAGATCACCCTCACCGACGTCCGCGTAACGGAGGCGAACCGCCTGCAGAACATCAACTCCTTCCGCGACGTCGCCGAGATCCTGCGCGCCACCCGCAGCGGCGTGGCCTGGCAGGCGCTGGGCGTCATGGCCGGCGCCTACGAACTGGCCCTCGACTACGCCCGGGAGCGCCGTCAGTTCGGCCGTCCGATCGGCGGTTTCCAGCTCGTCCAGGACCTGCTGGTCAAGAGCCTGGGCAACATCACCGCGTCGTGGGGCATGCTGGCGCAGCTCGCCCGCTTGCAGGACGCCGGTGTCTTCCGCGACGAACACTCCGCCCTGGCCAAGGCGTTCGTCACCGCGCGGATGCGGGAGGTCGTGGCCTGGAGCCGGGAGATCTTCGGCGGCAACGGAATCCTCCTGGAGCACGACATCGCCCGCTTCTTCGCCGACGCCGAGGCCATCTACTCCTTCGAGGGCACGCGTGAGATGAACACCCTGATCGTCGGCAAGGCGATCACGGGCCAGAGCGCGTTCGTCTGAATCCCCGCGGCGGTGTCGACCGGGCAGCGTCCGACTGTCCGGTTCGGCTGTTCCACTGGACAGGTCCGGGTGGGGCCCTGACGAGTCTTGGTGGGACCTGACGAGCACCCTCGGGGAAGGAAGCGCCGGCGTGATCGAGTGGAGGCCCCTGGGCACCGGAGCCAGGCCCGTCCCGCGGCCCGTGGCGACGCCGCTGGGCTGGGCCGGTCCCCGCGACACCACATGGCTCGCCTGCCTGCTCACCGCCACCCTCGTCGGYACGTCCCTGGCCCGCCTCACCCACGCCCGCGCCGCCTACCGCCGCCTGGCACCCGGGCGCGCCCGGGCCGACGGCGGCCGCGGCGTCGGACCGTACGTCCCCCGGGCCGACGGCGGCCGCGGCGACGGACCGTACGGCTCATGACCGTCCGGGTCCGCCGCCTCAGCCCGACGGACCCGAACACCCCGCCGCCTGCTCCCCGTTACGGCTCACCCCGCCGGGCGCTGCCACCACGCGGCCGACGCGTCGCGCAGGGTGTTGGTGCCGCAGTGCACCTCGCCCATGCCGAGGTGGTACGTGTACCAGTCGTCGATGTACGACACCTTCAGGCCGACCCGCTGGTAAGCGGCGGTGACGGCCTGCGTGAAGATGTCCTTGCCGCCGATGACGGGCCCCCACTGGCGCGGGGCGAGGTAGCGGTCGCGCGCCAGGAGCACGCCGTTGACCGCTCCGGGAACGTACGCGCTGGTCATCACCGTCGCCGCAGCCGCCGCACTTGAGCCGGCCGGGTTCTCGGCGAGCCACTTCTGCTGGCCGTGGTCCCCGAGGCTGTCCACGAGGCCGGAGCCGGCGCCCATGCGCGTCAGACGCGGCACGGGAATCTCCTGGCCGTCGGCGGTCAGCGCCTCCGAGTCACGGGTGTACAGCGCGGGCACCCGCACGATCTCCCCGTCGGTGACCCCCGTCTCGCGCTTGAGGATCTCCAGGTTGGCGGCGATGCGCCGCGCCGCCATCTCGTTGTCGGCCACCAGGTGACGGGAGGCGAGCGCCTGGCCGATGGTCTCCTTGGGCGCCGGACTGTCACTGCGGCCCGGGACGGAGAACATCTTCGTCTTGCCGTGGCCGTCGCGCTCGGCGTCGCGCAGCAGCCGCAGCCCCGCCTGCGGGTCGGCGACGCCCATGCGCCAGCCGCGCGGGGTGTCGGCGGGCAGGAACTGCACGAACTCGTCGACGTGTCCCACCCCCAGCCACGAGGTGTCCAGCAGCAGCGGATCCTGCAACCCCTGCGACTTGAGCATCGTCCGCATCACCTTGGACGGCCGCGCCCCGCTGTCCTTGCGCTCGCCCATGATGATCCGCCCGGCCGGGAACGAGCGCCCGCCGTGCGCGTAGGGCGGGATGGTCTCCAGGTTCCCCATGGAGTTGAGCGACCAGTCGTCGGGCTCGGCCCGGTCGGTCACCTGCACCACACCGACGTCCCGGCCGCGCACCTTCTCGAACAGTTCCCGGCCCGCGTCCCGGTCCGGCTGGGCGGACCGCAGCATCACGCGCATCACGTGCCGTCGACCGCCCGGCCCGGTCATGCTGACGTAGGCCGGTTCGACGAAGTCCTGGGCCCAGGGGTCGGCGTACTTCTTGAAGGTGACCAGCGGCGTGGTGACCCCGGCCTTCTTGACCTCCTTCGCGAGTTCGGCGACGAACTTCTGCTGAAGACGGCTGTACGTGCCCTCGCCCTGGACCTCGGTCACCATCACCTGCTGGGTGTTCTGCAGGTGATGGTGGGTCAGCAGCGGCGCGACGCGCAGGGTCACGGCGTCGGAGGTGGACTTCTGCCCGGACGTCACCGTCAGCCGGACCACCGCACGGCCGTCCCACTTCGCGCTGTCCCGGACGACATCGGTGCCCTCGACACCGAACTCGACACCGGAACGCAACTCGGCGGCGTCCAGCCGGGTCTTGGACGTCACCGGGGTCCACTTGCCGGAACGCTTGACGAAGAGACGAGCGTGCTTGCCTCCCGCGGTGACCTTCAGACTGCCGTGAGCGCCCTTGCTCAGGCCCGGCATGGGGACGGAACGGACCCGGGCGAGGTCGGCGGCGTCCGCACTGCCGTTGACCTTCGTGTCGGAGCCGTCGTTGCACGCGGCCAGCTTGGCGTCGGACAGCGGCTTGCCACCGGGCCCGGTCACCGGGCACCGCTTGCTGTCGTCGTCGATGTTGGGCAGATACACAGCTCCGCGCCCGACGGACCAGCTGTCCTCACCGGCCTTGTCGCTGCCACCGGTGACATCGACCCGTCCGTCGCGGTTCACATCCGCCCGCAGATCGGCGCGGCCGCCCGCCTCGGCGGCGGAGGCGGAGCCGGCCGGCCCCGCAAGCACGGATCCCGCGGCGGCGAGAGCCAGGACGACCGACCCGGCCGGGTACAGGCGCGAAGGTCTACGTGTACGTATACGCGTACGTGAACGCACGGCAGGTTCCTCTCGGTTGGGGGGTTCGCTGTGCAAGAGGAGGAACAGTGGCTGTGCGTTCACTGTGTGGCCGGAGTTACTCCACTGCCGGCCGGGTGGGGCCGGGCGTCGAGCGGAAAGTCCGGCGGTAGGTGTCCGGGGGCACGCCGACCGTGCGGTGGAAGTGCCGGCGCAGCGTCGTGGCGGTGCCCATGCCGGTGGCCGCCGCGATGGCGTCGACCGTGTCGTCGGTGGTCTCCAGCAACTCCTGGGCGCGGCGGATCCGTTGGGTCAGCAGCCATTGCAGCGCAGTGGTGCCGGTCACCGCCCTGAAGTGGCGGCCCAGATGGCGCGAGCTCATTCCCGCCCGGCGTGCCAGGTCCTCCACGGTGAGCGGCTGGTCGAGACGCTCGATCACCCAGGGCAACAGCGCTGCGAGCGGGTGGTCGTCCCGGGTGGGTACCGGGGCGGCGACGAACTGGGCCTGGCCACCGGCCCGGTGCGGCGGCACGACCAGGCGGCGGGCCACGGCGTTGGCGACGGACGAGCCGTGGTCGAGACGGACCAGGTGCAGACACAGGTCCATCGCGGCGGCCTTGCCGGCCGAGGTCAGCACGCTGCCGTTGTCCACATAGAGCACGTCCGGATCGACCTCCACTCGCGGGTGGCGGGCGGCCAGCGCCCCGGTGTGCGCCCAGTGCGTGGTCGCGCGCCTGCCGTCCAGCAGCCCGGCGGCGGCCAGCACGAACGCGCCCGTGCACAGGGAGGCCACACGGGCCCCTGCCTCGTGGGCCGCCCGCACGGCGTCGACGAGCTCGGCGGGCGGCTCCACGTCGGTGTCCGCCCAGCCGGGCACGATCACGGTGTCCGCACCCCGAAGCCCGTCGAGTCCCTGGTCGGCCTCCAGCCGAAACCGCCCGACCCGCACGGCGTCCACCCCGCAGACCCGGACGTCGTACCAGGGCACGTCCACACCCACCGGCGCCGACCCGAACACCTCGTAGGCCAGGGACAGTTCGAAGTGCAGCATCCCGTCGGTGACGGCGAGCGCGACGAGATGACTCATGTCCGGAACTGTACGGGCTACGTCGTTCCGGACACTCACGGTGGGCGGTTCACGGTGGCGAGGATGTCCGTACCAGCTCGCAGCGGACCGGATGGCGTGAGCACTCGACGGGGGATGGACCCATGGGATCGGCAGAAACGATGACGACGACGGTGACGGTATACGGCGCGTACGGTCACACGGGACGCTTCGTGGTGGCTGAACTGCGCGAGCGCGGGTTCGTCCCGATCCTCGCGGGCCGCGACGCGGACAAACTGCGCGCGCAGGCGGCATCCGCCCCGGGCCTCGAAGCCCGCCCGGCCTCGATGGACGACCCGGCGTCGCTCGACCGCGCCCTGACCGGCGCGGCCGCCGTGATCAACTGCGCCGGGCCCTTCGCCCTCACCGCCGCGCCCGTGATCGAGGCGGCCCTGCGCGCCGGAATCCCGTATGTGGACGTGGCGGCCGAGATCGAGGCCAACGCCGACACGTTCACGCACTTCGCGGACCGTGCCCGGGCGGCGGAAGCGCTGATCGTCCCCGCGATGGCCTTCTACGGCGGCCTGGGCGACCTCCTGACCACGGCTGCGATGAGCGACTGGACGACGGCCGACGAAGCGACCATCGCGTACGGACTGAGCGGTTGGCACCCCACCCCAGGAACACGCACCGCGGGCGATGTCTCCCGCGAGCGGCGATCGGGCCGACGCGTCCGCTACACGAACGGCAGGCTGGAGTACCACGACACCGAGCCGACCGTCCTGAAGTGGCCCTTCCCCGACCCGATGGGCACCAGGGAGGTCATCGGTGACTTCACGATGGCCGACGTGGTCACCATCCCCAGCCACCTCTCCATCCCCGAGGTACGCACCCACATGACGACGGAAGCGGCCGGCGACCTCTCGTCCCCGGACACACCGCCCCCGACCGCGACCGACACGACCGGCCGCTCCGACCAGACCTTCGTCGTCGAAGCCGTCGTCCGCTCCGGCGACACGGAACGACGCGCCGTGGCGACGGGCCAGGACATCTACGCCGTCACCGCACCGCTGGCGGTGGAGGCGATCGACCGCGTCCTCACGGGCCGCACCCACGCGACGGGCGTGGCTTCCGCGGGCCAGATCTTCGACGCCGCCGACTTCCTTCGGGCGCTGGCGCCACGCATCACCGTCGAACCACTCCAGCGACGGGTGGCGCCGTGACGGCCGGATCGAGTGCCGCAGCCGCTGACCACAGATCAACCAGAGGGGAGCCCTGGAGACCGAAACAACAGAGGCCTCGGATCTCTCCGGGGCCTCTGTTCCGGCGTGACGTGCGCCTGTCCGTCCACGCAGCGGCGGCATGCCGCGCCACGCACTTATTACTGCGTATCGAGTTGGACGCTCAGCTCCGTGACGAGGTGGTAGCCCCCGGCCAGATCGATGTCGGTCCGTTCCCTGAGCAGTTTGATCGCGGAGTCGCGATGGCTGCTACTGAGCAGGTCAGTCATCTCGGCGACCAGCGGAGCATCGAGTTGCCGTAGGGCATCCAGCGCTTGGCTGTACGTGGTGGGCAATGTGTGCCCCTGTATGAGCAGGTCCAATGCCACGGGGGCCGTGCCCAGCCCGAGACCCGAATCCTTGCGCAGTCGACGGATGGCTTTGGCGGTACGTCCTTCACCTGCCAACGCCTTCGCCTCGTCCTGGACTCCCTGCTCGATGGGCGTGATCAGTGCGGTTGTACGTGCCTTGGTGCTCGTCATATCGCTCCGGCACTCCCCTATCGGCAGTTCTTCTTGATCCCGTCGATCCCGAGTACCACCGAGGCAAGACCGCCGAGCGTGGCACCCAGTTCGCTGATCTTCTCCTCACCCTTGGAGACGCGGATGAGGAGGTAGGCGGCTTCCTTGACGGAACCGACCTTCTTGATGAACGCCTTCAGCTTGAGGATCTTCGCGATGGGAACCGCGCCGCCGGCGATGGCAGCCGTGATGGAACCCACGCACTTGGCTGTCTGCCACCAGCCGAAGGCCACGACGCTCGGCTTCGTACCAGCGAGGTGTTCGTCAAGGTAAGCCTGGACCGCTGCCTCTCCCTGCTGCTCGACGCTGTCGGGGATCTCCTCGATCACCTTCAGCATGGCGAGGAGCTTCTGCCCTTCAGCCGAGTCCAACTCCTCGGCGGCGGTCATGGGCTCGTCGGCGGCGACAACCGCTGACCCAGCGGTGACGCTTCGATCGGCAGCCACAGCAGCCTGGCTGAGACCCGTGCCGAGGATCGCGGCTGCGGTTATCACAGCGGTGGCAGCGGTCAGTCTCTTGATCTTCAAGATGTTCCCCTCTTTGGTCTTACGTCCAGTTGGTCATCGCTGGACCGGACGCAGCATCTCCCTGGTCAGTGGGAGAGCAGCGACACGCATGTGATCATCAGCCCATCGCCATGGGGTAGCAACGAATTTGAGGAGCTTCTGAGGGTGCCTCAGAGAGACGGCCTGGCGCCTTATGGCCTGTCTCGGGGCGTACGGTCCGATGCGCCCGGAGGAGCTGGCCTGCCCGTAGTGCAGCTACCAGTTGGTGTCCTTCCCCGGCCCTGTGACGAAGGTGAACGGCTGCTGTGGTGTGGAGTTCGTTCCAGGAGTGGGGGCGGCCGATGGCTGCGGCGTCGGGGACGGTTGCTGCGGCTACCGGGAGGGCCTGAGCTGATTCACCGACGCTGGCGAGGGCGTGTGTGAGGCCTGGTTTCCCTCCAATCGCTGGCCGGCTTCCTGGCGTTGAAGCTGCCCGAGTCACCACCCGGTCACCAGCAAATGGTTGAGCAGCAGCGCTAGCACCGCCTGGGCCGTGAGCCACGCACGCGGACGGGACAGGAGCGCGCAGGACGGGAGCAGCCACACCGCGAAAGGCAGCCAGATGCGTTCCGTTTCCGCCTTGCTCATGCCGGACAGGTCGGCGACCAGCAGGGCGAGGAGCGCGGCGGACACGAGGAATGCGAGGCGGGGCTCGGCAGCCCCGTGGGGCGTATCGGCGCGGCGGGAGAGCAGCGCCGTGCCCGTCCGGCGCAGGCCCGCCGCCGTGGCCAGGCCTGTGATGAGTACGGTGCAGGCCAGGTTGGCCCAGACCCAGTAGCCGTAGGGACGGGTGCCTCCCGCGCCCTGGTGGTAGCGCGTGACCAGGAGGTGGTAGGCCTCCCACCAGTCGAACCCGGCGAGCGTGAACGCCGCCGGAACCACGGCCAGTCCGGCGAGCAGCGGCACCAGCAGGGCGGGGTGCTCGCGAATCCCGTGCCGGCCGAGTACCAGTACCGCCGCCGCGATCAGCGCGACGAGTGTGAGGCCGTAGGAGAGGTAGCAGGTCAGGCCGAACAGCAACCCCGACGCCCCGGCCCACGACAGCGAGCGCCTCGTGACCGCCAAGGCGAGCAGCGCCACCGCCCACGCCGCCACCGCCGCGAAGTACGCGTCGGCCGAGGTGCCCATCCACACCGCCGCCGGGGCCAGGACGAGGAAGGGGGCAGCCCTGCGCGCGAGGGTCTCGTCGGCGAGGGCGCGGATCGTGATCAGCACGGCGACGCAGGCCGTCGCCCCGACCGTGATGCACCACATGCCCGCCCAGCCGCCGCCCCGCAGCCCGATCCGGTCGAGCAGGACGAAGGTGAGCGTGGCGGCGGGCGGGTGGCCGGCGATGTGGGCGGGCCAGTTGTCGGGGGAGTCGAGCAGGATGTGATGGGTGAAGTCGCGTAGCGCTGCCGGGATGTCGTCGAAGCGGTCGATGACCTGGAGGTACTCATAGCGGGTGGTGAGACGGCGCGCGATGCCCCGGCCCCAGCCGTCGATCAGGGCCAGGGAGAAGATCCACGCCATGGCCGCGCCCCAGGTCAGGGGCAGCAGGGTCCGCCAGGGGAGCCGGGCCGCGAGGGTGGGGCCGTACGCCACGGTGGCGATCGCCAGGAGTACGGCCATCGGAGTGCCGGGGCCCAGGTGGGGGCCCCAGGACGCCAGCAGCGGGGGCCAGTCGACGAACAGAGTGCGGCTGGTGCCCTGGATGTGGCGGCCGACCAGGACGGCGGCCGTCACCAGCAGGGCAGCGGCCCCGACGGCGTACAGGTCACGGCGCAGGTCACGGCGGAGGGAGCGGGTCACAGCCGGAACGCTAGGCCGACGGGGCGGGCGCGGACCGCCGTCCGGGCCGGACGTCAGCGTTTCGTCATGGGTCGAGCACCCTTTCCCGGGGTGTTCCGGGCCTACGGTCGGGCCATGCGAGACGACCCACGGCTTCCCTCCTCGCCCGGCTTCTGGCGCAGCCCCCTGCGCGGCCCCCGGTTCACCTCCGTGCTGGGCCTCGTCCTGCTCGCCGGCATCACCGTGCTGTTCGTGACGGGACTGGTGTCGTACGCCGCCTACAACCCGGGCCTGTCGCCGGTGAACGACAAGACCCCGGACAAGGGGATCCTCGGCTTCTACCTCTTCGCCTGGCCGACGAACCCGCACTGGCTGTACCGGCTCAACCAGGGCGTCCACGTCACCCTCGGCATCACCCTCATCCCCGTCCTGCTCGCCAAGCTGTGGTCCGTGATTCCGAGGCTGTTCGCGCTGCCGCCGGCCCGCTCGCTCGCGCACGCCCTGGAGCGGATCTCGCTGCTGCTCCTGGTGGGCGGTGCGCTGTTCGAGTTCGTGACCGGTGTGCTCAACGTCCAGCTCGACTACGTCTTCCCCGGCTCCTTCTACCCGCTGCACTTCTACGGAGCCTGGGTGTTCTTCGCCGCCTTCGTCGCCCATGTGCTGCTGAAGATGCCCACGGCGCTGCGCAATCTTCGGCAATTGCGGGATCTACGGCACCTGCGGGAGGAGGAGAACGACCTCGTGACTCCCCGCCCCGCCGAGCCGACCGTCTCCCGCCGGGGTGCCCTGTGGTTCGYCGGGGGCGGCTCGCTGCTGCTGTTCGCGACGACGGTGGGACAGAACTTCGACGGGCCCTTGCGGCGCACCGCCCTCCTCGCACCGCACGGCGGCGGCGATCCCGGCAGCGGCCCGAACGGCTTCCAGATCAACAAGACCGCCGCGTACGCGGGGATCGACACGGCCGAGACGGGCGAGGACGCCTGGCGGCTCGTCGTGACGGGGCCCGCGGGCACCGTCCGCCTCAGCCGGGCCCAGCTCGCCGGACTCACCTTGCACAGCTCGGCGTTGCCCATCGCCTGTGTGGAGGGCTGGTCGACGTCGGACCAGTGGTGGCGCGGGGTGCGGCTGCGCGATCTCGCGGCGCTCGTCGGCTACGACGCCGACGACCCGCCGGACGTGTTCGTCGAGTCCCTCCAGCGGCGCGGCGCCTTCCGGAGCGCGGCCCTGCGCGCCAACCAGGTGGCCGACCCGCGTTCCCTCCTCGCCCTGTACGTCAACGGCGAGGAGCTGTCCCCCGACCACGGCTACCCGGCACGGATCATCGTGCCCGCGGCCCCCGGTGTGCTGAACACCAAGTGGGTGGCCCGGATGACGTTCGGAGACCTGTGATGCGTCGACCTGTGATGCGTCGACCTGTGATGCGTCGACCTGTGATGCGCCGACCTGTGATGCGCCGACCACGGATCCCCGTCGGCAGCCCCTTCCAGCTCCTCCTGCTCGCCTGCTCGTTCGCGCTCGCCGCCTACGCGGGCGTACGGCTGCTCGCCGGTGACTGGCTCGGCGTGGCGCTGTGGTTCGTGGGCGCGGCGCTGCTGCACGACCTGGTGCTGCTGCCGTTGTACGCGGCCCTGGACCGGGCGGTCGTACGAGGGTTCGGCGCGCGTCGGGAGTGGGTGCCGTACGTGCGCGTACCGGCAGCCCTCTCCGGGCTGCTGCTCCTCGTGTGGTTCCCGCTGATCAGCGGGACGGTGGAGGGGCGCTACCGGTCCGCCACGGGGCTGCCGGCGGACGTGTTCCTCGCCCGCTGGCTGCTGATCAGCGCCGTCCTCTTCGGCGGCTCGGCGCTGCTGCTGGCGGTGCGCCTGCTGCGGGTGCGCAGGGCGGCGAAGCGGCGCCCGTCGGCCGTCCACTGACCGGCCCGCGTCCAGCCCCGGGCGTACCGGAGGAGGGCGGGCGTGCCGAGCCGGGCCCAGGGGAACGGATCGCCGGTACCGCGCGCGTCCGTGACGCCGACGACCCGTACCTGGGCGCGTTCGTCGATGTCCACGGGCGCGGTCTCGGCGATCAACAGGCCGCCGGGGCGCAGGAGTCCGGCCACCCGGTCCAGCAGGGCGCGCGGGTCGCCGCCGATGCCGATGTTGCCGTCCATGAGCAGGACGGTGTCCCAGCGGCCCTCGCCGGGCAGCGGCTCGAACACCGAGCGCCGCAGCGCCTGGCCTCCCATCCGTACGGTGTGGTCGACGGCGGCGGCGCTGACGTCGATGCCGAGGACGGCCCGGCCCCGGGCGGCGAGTTCCGCCACCAGCCGCCCGGGCCCGCACCCCACGTCCAGCACGGCCCCCTCACACCGGTCCAGCACGTCCCGGTCCACCGCATCGGCCCGGGCACACCACCGCTCCACCTCCAGCGGCAGCAGCCAGCCGTCGGCACGCCGCAGGAACAGCGGCCCGTGACCGGCACGCAGGGCAGCGG
>NZ_NGFN01000840.1 GCF_002148965.1 Streptomyces swartbergensis
GCCCTGTACTGCGTGGAGCCCACCCGATGACGGCAACGCCGACCCCCCGCGTCACCATCAAGGACGTCGCCGCGCGCGCCGGCGTGTCCAAGGGTGCCGTATCGCTCGCGTTCAACCACAAGCCCGGGCTGTCGGAGGCGACCCGGGACCGGATCTTCCGGGCGGCGCGGGAGCTGGGCTGGGCGCCGAACCTCACGGCCCGGACGCTGGCCGGTTCGCGCGTGGACGTGGTGGGGCTCGCGGTGTGCCGGCCGGCCCGGGTGCTCGGGCTCGAACCCTGGTACATGGAGTTCGTCTCGGGCGTGGAGAGCGTCCTGGCCGAGCACTCCTCCTCCCTGCTGCTGAGACTCGTACGGAACCTGGACGAGGAGGTGGGGGTCCAGGAGTCGTGGTGGCGCGGGCGGCAGATCGGCGGGTCGATCCTCGTCGACTTCCGGGCCGACGATCCCCGGGTGGGCCTGGTGGAGCGGCTCGGGCTGCCGGTGGTCGCCGTGGGGCATCCCTCGCTGACCGGGGGGCTCACCTCGGTGTGGACCGACGACGCGACGGCCGTCACGGAGGCGGTGCGGTATCTGGCGGCGCTGGGGCACCGGCGGATCGCCCGGCTGGGCGGGGCGGCGGCCCTCGGGCACACGGGGATCCGGACGGCCGCGTTCGACGAGGCGG
>NZ_NGFN01000841.1 GCF_002148965.1 Streptomyces swartbergensis
CCCGAGGACAGCAGAACCGGCAGCAGAACCGGGACGGGCCCCCGGCGACACCGGCGCGCCCGACACCGACGTACTGGGTCCCGCGACCCACGCTGACCTCCTCGGTTCCGCGACAACCACCGCGACCACGGCCGTGACGACGACGGTCCATTCCGCCGCGCTTCCGTAGACCGGGCCTCCTGGCCGCGTCCGCACGGTCACGCCGCACCCGTCCCGAGAGCGGCTCCAGGCTTCCGCTGGGGCACGCGCCGCCCGGCCCTGAGGCCTGCCCGGCCGTTGAGGCCTGCCCGGCCCTGAGGCCCGGCCCGGCCCTGAGGCCTGCCGGGCCCACGCAGGTCACGTCGCCACGACCCCAGAGGGCGTGGCTCCGGTGTCGCCTGCGGGGCGCCCGGACCTGTTCCCGGGTGGGTTTCCGCCGTGGGCGGYCCGGCGACCGAGGTCGTTCCCGAGGACAGCAGAACCGGGACGGGCCCCCGGCGACACCGGCGCGCCCGACACCGACGTACTGGGTCCCGCGACCCACGCTGACCTCCTCGGTTCCGCGACAACCACCGCGACCACGGCCGTGACGACGACGGTCCATTCCGCCGCGCTTCCGTAGACCGGGCCTCCTGGCCGCGTCCGCACGGTCACGCCGCACCCGTCCCGAGAGCGGCTCCAGGCTTC
>NZ_NGFN01000842.1 GCF_002148965.1 Streptomyces swartbergensis
GAACCAGCCCCCCGAACCCCTCCGCCTGGGCCCCTCCGACGACGCCGAATGGGCAGCCTTCGCCGCGGAAGCCCTCCTCCGAGCCGGCGACGACACCGCCTTCAACGACCTCAGCCGAGAACGCCGCACCCGAGCCTCGATCGACCTGACCTGGAACGCCATCGCAAGCGAGGTAGCAGCCGCAGCGGACCGCGCCCCCGAGATCGAGTCCGCCGTCCTCCCCCTGCGCGCCCGCATCTCCGTCCGCGCCGGCCTCGGCAACCTCGCCACCGGCCTGCGCCCGCCCGCCACCGGCCACGACAACCCGCACTACTTCGACGACGCCGCCTGCGTACGGGCGTGCGTCCTGGCCGTGGCCCACCCGGGCGACCCCCGACCCGCCGCCGACCTCGCCGAGTTCGACGCCCGCTACACGCAGGACGGCGACGGCGTGCACGGCGCCCGCGCCATGGCGGCGGCCCTCGCCCTCGCCCTGGCCGGCGCGAACGTCGACGCCTGCGTCACGGCGGCCCTCGCCGAACTCCCCGAGGAGACGGAGATCGGCCGCAACGCCCGGCACGCACTGCACCTCGCCGCCGCCGCGGACAGCGCCTTCGCCCTGGTCCCGCCCCTGGAACACCAGATCGTCGACCACGTCTACAGCTACGGCATCGCCGCCGCC
>NZ_NGFN01000843.1 GCF_002148965.1 Streptomyces swartbergensis
GACGATGTCGGCGCGGGCGCTGCCGATCGCGGGGTTCTTCCAGGTGCCCTTCACCGGGAGGGCGACCTCGGTGGCGTAGGAGGTGAGGGTGCCGATCCCGTCGGGTGCACGGGCGGCGGCCTGCGCGGCGGCGACCGCTTCGGCCGGCTCCCCCGCGACCAGGTCCTCGGGCTTCGGGCGGATCAGCGCGATGACCGTCTCGTTCACCGTCATCGAGTGGGAGGCGCCGGAGCGGCCCGCGCTCTTGGGCATGCCGCCCATCTCCTCCGGCTCACGGTCCAGGTCGATCGCGGCGGCGGCCAGCCCTTCCTTCGTGAGTAGCCGGACCTCCTCACCGCCCCGGGTACGGCCGCCGTCGACGGCCAGGCCATGACGCCTCAGATCGTTCACCGCGCCACGGTGGGAGGCGGTTCGGGGTTCCTTCCTCTTGGCTGGCGTCTGCTTGGTCGTGTGCCGGTAGGTCAGGTGCGGTGAGGCCAGCCGCTGGATCTGGTCGGCCGTGGCGACCTTGAGCACTCCGAGCACACGCAGCACATCGCCGCGCAGGTCGTTGGTCGATCCCGCCTCGTTCGCCTTCCTCTTGCCCGTCATCAGGCTCGCCCTCCCGTCGTCCGCGACCGGCCAGCGGCCGGGCGCCGGCCCCCGGCCGTGGAGGGGACCG
>NZ_NGFN01000844.1 GCF_002148965.1 Streptomyces swartbergensis
GGCGGCAGCGGTGCCGGCAGGGGCGGGAGGGCGCGCGGCGTGAGAACGTCACTGGCCCGCACTCCGGGGAGAGGCGCCGGTCCCTTGTCCTGGGCGGCGCGCGCCGCGCGGGTGGCGCTGAGCCGGGAGAGCGCGTCGAGCAGCTCGCGTTCGCCCCGGCCGCGCAGCAGGAGCAGGACGAAGGGATCGGCGTCGAGCAGCCGCGCGGTCTGGTAGCAGAGGGCGGCGGCGTGCTTGCAGGGGTGGCCCCGGTCGGGGCAGCTGCAGCGCGGCTCCAGATCGCCCGGGCCCGGCAGCAGGGGCACGCCGCAGTCCGCGAGGGACTGGGGCATCTCCTTGTCGAGGAGTGCCGCGATGTGCCCGGGCCGGTCGGCTGCGGCGTCCAGGAACCGCTCCCAGTCGGAGTCGTCGAGCGTGCGCAGCCGCACCTGCACGCGGTACGGGCGCGGACGGCTGCCCCGCACGTACGCCAGCACCAGGCCGGGCGTCACGGTGATGGCATCGACATGCCCCTGCCCGGCGTAACCCCGCCCGCGTTCCAGCCGCTTGACGTCCAGCGCGCCCTGCTCCAGCGCGGCGACCCACGCGTTTCCCCACCAGCGCTCGGCGAAGCCCTGGACGTCCGGATCCCGGGGCGGGAAGGCGGGGAAGGTGCGGCGG
>NZ_NGFN01000845.1 GCF_002148965.1 Streptomyces swartbergensis
GAGTTCACCTCCGACGAGGTCCAGGAGGCCACCGGTCTGTCCCCGGCCCACATCCTCGACCACCACGCACGAGGARCCCTSGAACTGCTCCGCCASCRWCCCACAGCCCGGGAGKGATCACCCCGACATGAGTGCCATCGAMRACCTCCTCGCCCGCGCRGCCCTSCTGAAGAACCCCGCATCGCCGCCGACACCACTCCCTGCCTCGGTCCACGAACAGTGCGTGCCGCTGGCCGCCGGGTTATCTCCCAGCGCGGCAAGCGCGATACACCGGTTACTGGGGTCTGCGCCGCGGGTTCTGCTCAGCGCTGGCGTCGGAGTGACGTGTGGGGGCGGCTTGACCGTACGGCCGGGGTTGCGCGAAGACATGATCAAGCACAGCCGATCAGAATCCGGGCATGTTGCAGAATCTCATGGCCGTGTTCAGCCTGCTCGTTGGCCTGGCGGGCCTGACATTGAGTTATGCGGCTCACCGGCAGAAGGTTCGGCAGGAGGGCCAAGAGGCGGAGCTGCGCGCGCAGGAACTGGCGAGGCTCCGACGCGAGCGGGAGCAGGAGGAGCGACAACGCAGGCGAGAACACGAGCAGGAGGAGCGACGACGCCAGCTGGAACAGATCGAACAGCAACAGCGAGAAAGCCGCCAGGCATCCATGATCAATG
>NZ_NGFN01000846.1 GCF_002148965.1 Streptomyces swartbergensis
GCAGGCCGAAGCCGACGAACGCGAGCGCCAAGAGCAGGAGCGCCGCCTCGAGGAGCAGGAAGCCGAGCAGACCGCGCAGAAGGCGGGCGGCTGGCTCTCCCGCTTCCGCACCTGACTCAGGAAGGCCACGACACCGGCGGCGCGGGCAGACCCAAGGTGACCCTTTGCAAGCCCGCCCCCCGACCCGGACCACACCACCGAGTAGACCGACCACGGCGGCGACCACGCTGCCGCCAGCCCCGACCATGACTTTGACCACGGCCGGTCAGCGGAGCATGGCCGCCCGCCCGCAGCGCTACGAGTCGGGCTCTTGACGCAAGTCAAGGAAGCAACGCAGCCGTACACCGGGCTCCCCGGGCTCCCGGGTCGTACGGTCCGCCGACGCGATGGCGCACCGTGCGGCGAGCAGCTCCTGGATGGCGAAGGCGGTCTCGTCATTGCCGGCCGCGACCTCTACCACGGCTAGGGCGTGTGTGAGGTCGTGATCAATCTCGGGTTCTGGCCCCGTGCGGGGGCGGGATGCGGTAGGACGCTGGGTGTGACACGTAGGCAACTCACAGACGAGCAGTGGGAGTTCATCGAGCCGTACCTGCCGATAGGCGAGTACGGTCCGTACCCCGAGCGGCTGCGGGAGCAGTTCGAGGGGGTGATCTGGCGG
>NZ_NGFN01000847.1 GCF_002148965.1 Streptomyces swartbergensis
GGTCCAGCTCCTCAGCCGCATCCTCGACGACGCCGGATCGGCCTACCGGGTCAATGAGGCAGGGGATGGGCTGGAGGAGCGGGTCACGCCGGGCGTGCGCGACGCGGTCCGCCAGACGATCGCCGACGCTGCGGCCGGGCCCGCCGCCGGGTCGGCGGCCGACCATCTCGCCGCGGCCTGGCAGGCGGCCTACGGGCGTGGCCCGGACCCGGTGCGCGCATACAGCGAAGCCATCAAGGCGGTGGAGTGCGCGGCGCACGCCGTCATCCAGCCCAGCCACGCCAAAGCCACCCTCGGCACCATGCTGGGTGAGATCAAGAACGCCCGGCACAAGTTCAGCGCGGCGATCCCATCCCCGACCGGTGATCCGATCGCCCCGGCTGAGGCCATGATGCGCGCGCTGTGGGAGGGACAGACCTCGCGTCACGGGGCCCAGACCGCGACCGTGCCCGAGACACTGGAGGCCGCCCGGGCCGGAGTCCACCTCGCCGCGGCCCTGGTGCAGTGGTTCGTCTCCGGAGCCGTCGTCCGCACGCCCTGAGCTCGGATGGCTCTCCTTGCCACAAGGGCGCGTACGTGCACCAGGTCCTCGCCCCCGGCGTCGATGTGGAGGTCCCCGAAGGCTGAACTCCGGTGGACCCGTACAGGGGTGACA
>NZ_NGFN01000848.1 GCF_002148965.1 Streptomyces swartbergensis
GGTCCCCCGCCTCCCCCGCCGCGCGTCGCGGTCCCCCGCCTCCCCCGCCGCGCGTCGCGCGTAGTGGTCGCGCAGGAGGTGGTGGTCGGCGTGCCAGGCGGCGCCGTCGGGGGACAGTCCGTACAGCCGGTGCACCAGCAGCTGGCGGAGGCCGAAGTCGCCTATGAAGTGGCGTTCGCAGCTCGGCCATCCGGTGTCGGTGAGGAGCCGGGAGACGTGATGCGCGGTCAGGTGGTGGAGGTGGCCCTGCTGGTGGTGGCGGAGCAGGACGTCCGCGCACTCCGTGTCGTGTGCCACCGACAGGTGGGTGAGGAGGTCGAGCCAGTGGGCGTGGTGCTCGGTCGGGAGCCGTACCGGTAACTGGTCGAGGATCAGCTCCCGCAGGAGCACGTCCGCGACGGGGCGTTCGAGAGTGCCGTCACCGGGGAGCCGCAACGGGGCGTCCAGGATGTCCCGGTCGTTGGCGTCCGGCGGCATGCGGAAGGCGGCCGCGGCTTCGGCCAGGCGGATCACGGTGTGCGGGCGGCCGCCGCTCAGCCGTGCCACGGCGGCGTCGATACGGCGGCGGTTCGTGCCGCCCTCCGGCTCGGCGCGCTGCTGTCTTCGTACCGTCTCCCGGCGGAGCTGGTCGCCGGTGAGCAGCGGCA
>NZ_NGFN01000849.1 GCF_002148965.1 Streptomyces swartbergensis
GGGATGGCACCTGCCCGCCCCGGCAGCAATGACCCGCACGGGGGGATCGGGCCTTGCGGGGCCGTAGTCACGGCCCTCCGGTTACAGCGCACCGGGCACCGCACACGTTACGCCCCCAGTGCCGGCCGCTCGCCGGAACGCGCCCGGCTGCTTCCCCCGTGTTGATCACGCCGCTTGCGGCACCAGCAGCASTGCGTCCGTATCCGTCAACTRRAACAACCGCGCCACGGCGCCAGACACCGGYTCGGACACGGAGAAACCCACCCCTCGATCMTGGCMGTGGAGGCGGGCGGCCAGCASRACGTCGAGCCCGGAGCAGTCGCAGAAGCCGACCCGGCTGCAGTCSACCTCGACACGCCGGGCACCGCTGAGCACGGCGGCCCTCAGTTCGTCTGCCAGTCGAGGRGCGGTCAGGTGGYCTATCTCGCCCKCCACCGTCACGACCGTGCGGCCGGCCACCGCCGAGCTGGATACGCGCAACCGCTCTTCCGGCTGCTGTCCTGGGGCGCTGTTCACACCGTCAGCGTTCCGGCTGCCTGATGGCAAGTCAACGGGCCACCCCGGGGCTCACACTGGCGTCCGTACTGGGAGCTTCTCACAGCGGATGCACCCCCACCCGGCCCCGGCCCCGCGCCGCACC
>NZ_NGFN01000085.1 GCF_002148965.1 Streptomyces swartbergensis
GGCTGAGCCTGCGCACCCGCTACGGACTGGACGACCTGGTCGGTGCCGACACCGTCATCGTGCCCTCGGTGCCCGACCCGTGCGTCGAGGAGGGCAGGCCGCTGCCGCGGGAGCTGATCGAGGCCCTGCGCCGGGCTCATGACGCGGGCGCCCGCATGGTCTCCCTGTGCACCGGTGCCTTCGCGCTGGCCGAGGCGGGGCTGCTCGACGGACGGCGTGCCACCGCCCACTGGATGCACACGGCACAACTGGCCGAGCGCTACCCGAAGGTGCAGGTCGACGCGTCGGTGCTGTACGTGGACGACGGCGACGTGCTCACCAGCGCGGGACTGACCGCCGGACTCGACCTGTGTCTGCACTTGGTGCGGCGCGATCTCGGCGCGCACGTCGCCAACCAACTGGCGCGCCGCATGGTGGTGCCCGCCCACCGGCCGGGCGGCCAGGCACAGTTCATCGAGCTGCCCGTGCCGGCCGGCGACGACGAGGGGCTGGCGCCCGTCCTCGAATGGGCGAGAGCCAACCTGGACCGGCCGCTGACCGTCGCCGACCTGGCGCGGCGGGCCGCGATGAGTCCGCGTACGTTCTACCGGCGGCTCCAGGCCGTCACCGGGACGACCCCGCTCCAGTGGCTTCTCGACCAGCGGCTCGGGCGCGCCCGGTCACTGCTGGAGTCGACGGACCTGCCGATCGAGAAGGTCGGGGAGCTGAGCGGCCTCGGCACGGCCAACAATCTCCGCCACCACTTCCTGAGGCACCTCGGGGTGTCGCCCGGCGACTACCGGCGGGCCTTCCCCGGGGCCCAGGCGACCGGGCGCGGACGTACGCGGGTCTGAGTCACCCCTGCGGACTCCAGCCCGGGGGCCGCAGGATCCCCAGCAGTTGCCGGACCAGTTCGTCGACGACCTCGTCCAGCGTCGCGTCGACCCAGCCGGCGCTCCAGTCGTGCAGCAGACCGTTGACGCTGCCGATGAAACCCGTCGCCGCGAGGCGGTAGTCGCGGGGGGCCGCCTCCCCGCGCGCGGCGGCCGCCCGGGCCTCGGCGCAGATGAGGTCGACCCAGCCGGCCCGGCGGGCGAGCCGCTGCTCCTCCAGGCGCGGGCTGACGCCGATGATCTCGACGAAGGTGATGCGGATCCGGCGTGGATCGGCGGCGAGGTTCCCGGCGTAGGCGCGGAAGATCGCGGTCGCGCGCTCGACGAGCGGCAGGTCCGCCGCGTCGGCCGCCGCCTCGACCACGGCCGCCTCGGCCCAGTCGTTGACCTGGAGGTGCAGGGCCGCGAGCACGTCCTCCAGGGTGCGGAACTCCTCGTAGAACTGACGGGTGGACAGTCCGGCCGCCTCGCTGAGCGCCGCGACGGTGGTGGCGCGGAAGCCGGGGGTGTCGCCGAACAACCGGAGCGCGGCGTCCAGGAACCGCCGGCGCCGCTCGGCCTGCCGCTCCTCGGCGGTCTTGCCGCCGTAGCGGCCGGTCGGCGCTCTGAGTCTGCCCGGCACCGGCTCTCCCTTCATCCGCTCGAACACCCATCTTCGCTCGCACGCGATTTTGTCGTGGCCGCGGTCTTGTGAAGAAGGCCGCCCCTTCCTTACTTTTCAGTAAGTTCACTCTGAAAGCACGTGTGTTCAGATTCCTCATCCCCACCCGCAGAGGAGGGATCAGCCATGCCCGTCTTCCGACGCCGGCATCTGTGCTCCCTGACCGCCGCCCTCGCCCTGACCGCCACCGTTCCCGCGACCGCCGCCCACGCGGACGCCCCCGACGCCTCCGCCGCGCTGCGCCAGGTGCTGTTCGTGGGCAACAACTGGGACGGCACCGCCGAAGTCATCAAGTCCACCGGCGACTTCGCGAGGATCGGCCAGATCAACGTCATCCCCGACAAGGACGAGCGGATGGCGGAGATCAACGCCGATCCGATCAGATGGATCGCCTTCATGACGATCCGCAACAGCGTCGGCGAGGGACACGACCAGTTCGTCGACGACATGTACTCCACGCCGGACGGAAAGTCGGTGGTCGTCTCCCGGCCCAGCTTCGCCGACGTCGTCTCGATCGACCTCGCCTCCGGGCGGATCAACTGGCGCTTCCCGGTGTCCGGTTTCCGCGCCGACCACATGGCCGTCTCCCCCGACGGCAAGCGGGTCGCGGTGTCGGCCTCGACCGGCAACACCGTGCACGTCCTGGACATCCAGACCGGCAAGCAGCTCGGCAAGGCCACAACCGGCGACAAGCCGCACGAGAACATCTTCACCAAGGACGGCAAGTACATCTACAACATGTCGATCGGCGAGGTGAACACGCAGACCGACGCGCCCTGGCTGGACTGGACGAAGGGCGACCGCCGCATCACCGTCATCGACGCGACCACGTACCAGCAGGTCAAGGTCATCGACATGCGCCCGCGCCTGGACGCGATCGGCCTGAAGGACTTCTCCGACGCGGTCCGGCCCGCCGTGTTCTCGCCGGACGAGTCGAAGCTGTACTTCCAGGTGTCGTTCTTCAACGGCTTCTTCGAGTACGACCTGGCCTCCGACAAGATCACCCGCACGAAGACCCTGCCGAAGAACCCGGCGACCAGCGACGACCGCACCACCTTCGTCAACGACTCACGCCACCACGGCCTCTCGATGAGCCCGGACGGCAAGAAGCTGTGCGTCGCGGGGACCATGGACGACTACGCCACGGTCGTCGACCGCACCACCCTCCAGGAGGGCCCGCTCGTCACCGCCGCCAAGCCCTACTGGGCCACGGTCAGCGGTGACGGCAAGCAGTGCGTTGTCTCGGAGAGCGGCTCCGACCAGGTCACGGCCATCGACTTCGCCACCGGGAAGAAGGTCGCGTCCGTGCCGGTCGGGGACCACCCGCAGCGCGTCCGGCTCGGTCATGTCGAGGCCGGCTGGACGAGCCCGTCCGCTAGTTGACCTCCTTCGCGGCCCACGCGGCCAGCTCGGAGCGGGCCGCGTTCAGCAGGTCCGCCGAGGGAGCCGTCGCCCCGTTGGTCACCAGCGCGTAGTGCAGGACGCCCGAGTCCGGCGCGGTGAGCAGCAGGCGGCGGCTTCCCGTGCCGCCGGGCTCCTGGGACACGCCGACCGGGGTCGTCGAGGTGTACGCGGGCGGGGCGTGTGACGTCCCCAGGTCGGAGACGACGGTGGTGGACGCGGCCGGGAAGCTCGCCGGCAGGTGCAGTTCCGTGGGTGCCCGGCCACCGTCCGAGCGCCACAGCAGCAGCCCGTACTGTCCGGAGCCCACCAGCCGTTTCACGTTCGGCAGGGAGTCCGGCACCGGGTTCCAGGTCAGGGTCGTCGAACCGTCCCGGGAGCGGTCCTCGTAGGTGAAGCCGACGGTCGTCCCGGCCGTGGCGCTCGGGTAGAGGCGGTCCAGGAGCCGGGCGTCCTGGCGCAGCACCGGCTTGCCCGAGTCGTCGAGGCGTACGGCGGACAGGTCCTCGTCGTTCCAGGCGTCACCGGCGGTGAGCACCTTGTCGGGGTTGCCGTTCATCAGCTCGCGGTGGCGGCCGTTGTAGATGTCCCACTGCCACTGCGAGCCGGAGAGCACCGGCCCGGAGGCCGCCGGGTCGGACCACCAGTCGGCGCCCTTCAGGCGGGAGTCGAGGGCCTGGTACATCGCCTTGAGGACGGTGGGCGCCTTGTCGGAGACGTTGCCCGCCAGGGGGTGGCCGAACTCGCTGACGACGGCGGCGGTCTGCGCGGCGGCGGCCCGGTCGCGGACCGTGCGGAAGTCGCCCGCGTACTGGCCGTCGGCCGCCTTGCCCCACATGAAGACGCCGGAGATGGCCTTCTGGTCGTAGAAGTGGGTGTTGAAGACGTAGCGGGGTCCGAGCTTGCCCGCGTCGAGCAGGCCGCCCTCCTGCTTCTGGAAGTCGAGGTTGGCGTTCCAGAACAGGTTCGGCTCCACGAAGGCGGGCTTGTCCCGCCAGCCGGCCGCGTCCATGCGGGCCCGGAACTTCTCGAAGAACGGCCACAGCACGTCCTTCTCCCAGGCGCGGCTGGTCTGCCCGGAGTCGTAGACGCCCGCGTGCGGCTCGTTGTAGGGGTCGAAGCCGACGACGCCCTTGAACTGGTCGGCGTTCAGGTGCTGTTGGACGTACGCCATGGTCTTCTCGGCCGTGGCGAGGAAGGCGTCCTGCACGCCGTGCGCGTTGTGCCAGAAGTCGTACGTGGCACGCTTCACGGCCTCGTTCTGGGTGATGTTCTGCCCCCAGAACAGGCAGATCCCGCAGGACTCGTCCGGGTAGTTCCCGGCGTCCACGGCCCACTTGGGCGCGCCGTCGCCGGTGTACCAGCTGTCGGCGTCGAAGAGGTGCCGGGAGTAGAGGTCCTGGTGGAAGTCGGGGTAGACGCGGATGCCGGCGTCGAGGAAGGCCTTCATCTGGGCGGTGGCGGCGGCCAGATAGGCGGTGTCCACCGTGCCGCGCTCGGGCTCGGCGTACGCCCAGGAGAGCAGGAAGCGGACGGTGTTGCCGCCGCCGAGGGCGCGCAGCGCGGTCGCGGACTTGCGGGCGTCGGCGACGGAGGCGAAGGGCAGTCCCTTGTTCTCCGCGAGCTTCGTCTCGCCGGAGACGTTGTAGCCGCGCAGGACGACCTCGCGGCCGGAGGCGTCGGTGAAGCGGCCGTTCTTCACGGTGACGGTCGGGTCGTCGAACCAGAGGGAGCCGGGAGGGGGCGCGGCGGTGGCGGGCGGGACGCCCGCCACCGACAGGGAGCCGAAGAGGACAGCCAGGACAACCAGCAGACGTACTCGGATAGTCGGCATGTCCACTACAGTCCGGTGATATCAGGACACCGTCAACACCCCTGACTCTGGAGTAAGTTCCCTCTCGGCCAGCGCGCACACCTCAACCGCCCACCCGTCGTGTCACGTTCAACAAGTACTCCTTCCTGTTCAGCGGGTTGTGGTCGGTGCGCGGGCGCCGCGGAATCGTGCCGTGCGTGACTGGCGCATAGTGGTCGAAGGCGCTCTCCAGTTCCCCCTCACCGCGGGTCAGCCCCGGCAGCAGTTGTCCGAGGGCGTGCACCCGGGCCGCCGGCACGGTGCCTTCGAGGACGCAGAGGTCGCCCCGGTTGCGCGTCGCCTCCGGTACGGCCGCGAGCCCGGCGAGGACCGGCAGCAGGGTGCCGAGGGTGTCGGCCGGGGCCTCGATACGGAAGCGGTGCATCGGCTCGTGCACCCGAGTCCCGGCCCGCCGCAGCGCATCGATCAGCACCAGCGGGGTGACGCCGCGGAAGTCGGCCCCGGTGCTGGACATGCTCTTGTCGAAGCCCTGATGAGCGTGGCTCTGGCGGGGTGAGTAACCGCTGTGGGTCATGGTGACCGTGCAGTCGGTGACCTGCCAGCCGTACAGCCCCTGGTCGAGGGTCTCGCGCACGGTGTCCTCGACGGCCTTGAAGAAGGCGTACGGCATGGAGCCCAGCTCCACCTCCAGGCGAAAGCCGACGCCCGAGCCGACCGGTGCGGGATCGACGCGCAGGCCGACCGTCGCGAGGAACGGGTTCGGGTCCTTCTTGTTGAACTCCACGGCATGCCCGGTGCCGACGAGCCGTTCGACGCACAGCGGAGTGGTCTCGCGGAAGGTGACGTGGAGACCGTACTCGTCGGCGAGGGTGGCTTGAATGACCTCCTTCTGGACCTCGCCGTAGAGGGAGACGGACGTCTCCTGCCGGTGTTCGTCGTGGCGCAGGCCGATCAGCGGGTCCTGTTCGGCGAGCTGGGTGAGCGCGAGGTGCAGCGCGCCTCTGTTCACACCGGGCCCCGGGACGACGACCGTCTCCAGGGTGGGCGGGGCGAAGAAATGCTCGTACGCCTTGCGGGGTTCGCCGATCGCATCGCCGATCCTGATGTCGCCGAGCCCCCACAGCCGGGCGATCTGCCCGGCGGCGACGGCGTCCGCACGGGTGTCCGTGCCGTGGCCGAAGACGCTGATCCCGGTGATCCGGCCCTCGGCGCCGTCCGCTCCGAAGGGGATCCGGTCGCGGGTGCGCAGGGTGCCGGAGAACATCCGGGCGTAGGCGACCTTCTCCCCCGCAGGCCCCCGCTCGACCTTGAACACCGTGCCGGAGACCGGCCCGTCCGCGTCCCCGTCGGCGGCCGGAAGCAGTTCCTCGATGCCGGACAGGAGCGCGTCCACGCCCGCGCCGGTGGCGGCGGAGCCGAAGTAGACCGGGTGGACCAGGGCGTCCCGGGTCTGCGCGACGAGGGACCTGTGCAGGAGGGCGTCCGTGACGGTGCCCTCGACGTAGGCGGCCAGCAGCGTGTCGTCGTGGTCCGACAGGACGTCGAGGGCGGTGACCGGGCCGGGCCCCGGGATGAAGCGGGCCGCGCGCGTGCCGAGGCCGGTGGCGGTTCCCATCGGCACGATCGCGGGTGTCAGCCGGTCCGAGACCGACCGCAGCACCTCCTCGTCCCGTGCTCCGCGCCGGTCGATCTTGTTGACGAACAGCAGGGTCGGGATGCGCAGCCGCTGGAGCGTCCGCATCAGCACCCGCGTCTGCGCCTGCACCCCTTCGACGGCGGAGATCACGAGGACGGCGCCGTCCAGCACGCCGAGCACGCGCTCCACCTCGGCGATGAAGTCCGGGTGACCGGGTGTGTCGATGAGGTTGACCGTCACACCGTCGAGCGGGAACGAGACGACGGCGGACTTGATGGTGATGCCGCGCTGCCGCTCCAGCGCGAGGGTGTCGGTACGGGTGTTCCCGTCGTCGACGCGGCCGACCTCGTCGATCACCCCGGCCGAATGGAGCAGCCGCTCGGTCAGGCTGGTCTTACCTGCGTCGACATGGGCGAGAATTCCAAGGTTGAGCAACTGCACGAAGCGTCATGTCCTTCGGAGAGAGAGCCGTTCCTGTCTGGGGGGACATGGACGCAGTGCGCATCTGTTGCTCCTCGGGACTCGATGACGTCGTCGACCCGTGCAGTGCAGCAGACCGGCCCGGTGGGCCACAACGGAATTAACCGCCGACGGGGTACCCGTGGGGCGCGTGGAAGGAGCCGGTCGTGCGTGACATCCTCCCGGTGCTCGGCCGCTGGTACGCGGCCGGGCTCCCGTTCGGCCTGGCGACGGTCGTCGAGGTCAGCCGCAGCGCGCCGCGCGACCCGGGCGCGGCGATGGCGGTGGGTCCGGACGAGGAGGTCGTGGGCAGTGTGTCCGGGGGCTGTGTCGAGGGTGCGGTGTTCGAGCTGGCGCAGGAGGTCGTGGCGAGCGGCGAGGCCCGGCTGGAGACCTTCGGCTACAGCGACGAGGACGCCTTCGCCGTCGGCCTGACCTGCGGCGGTGAGATCACGCTGCTCGTGCGTCCCGTGACGCCCGAGCTGGACCCCGCCTTCGGCACGGTCGTGGACTGCGTCGCGGCCGGCGAACCGGTGACCACGGCGACGGTGACCGACGGCCCGGCCCCGCGCGGGGCGACACTCGCCGTCCGGCCGGACCGGGTGTCGGGCACGCTGGGCGCGAGCGGCCTGGACGCGGCCGTCACCGCCGACGCGCGCGGCGAGCTCGCTCTCGGTGCCACCGGCCTGCGGCACTACGGGCCCCAGGGGCAGCGCCGCGAGGACGCCGTCAGCGTGTTCCTGCAGTCCTTCGCACCGCCGCCGCGGATGCTGGTCTTCGGCGCGATCGACTACGCGGCGGCCGTCGCCCGCATCGGGGACTTCCTCGGCTACCGGGTCACGGTCTGCGACGCCCGCCCCGTCTTCGCCACGCCCCGGCGCTTCCCGGAGGGCGTCGAGGTGGTCGCCGAGTGGCCGCACCGCTATCTGAGGGACACGGACACCGACGAGCGCACGGTCGTCTGCGTCCTCACGCACGATCCCAAGTTCGACGTGCCGCTGCTCCAGGAGGCACTGCGCCGGCCCGCCGCGTACATCGGGGCGATGGGCAGCCGCCGCACCCACGCCGACCGGGCGCGGCGGCTGGCCGAGGCCGGGCTCACCGAGCGGGAGCTGTCCCGGCTGCGCTCACCGGTCGGCCTCGACCTCGGGGCCCGTACGCCCGAGGAGGTGGCGGTGTCCGTCGCCGCCGAGATCGTCGCGCTGCGCTGGGGCGGCACCGGGGCTCCGCTGACCGCCACGGAGGGAGCGGTGCATCCGCCCCGGCCCCGGTGAGTCAGGGCCGCGGGCCCTCGTCGGCGGGCCGACGGCCCCAGGCCGAGATCATCGGTGAGGTGGCGAGGTCGAGGCGCCCCGCCTCCACGTCGGCCAGATGCCGCTCGATCTCCTCGTCCGTGGCGAGTCCCTCGGCGACCAGCTTCTCCCGCACCTGCCGGACGGTGGCCGCCTCCAGGACGTCACCCGCGGGCGAGGTGACCGGGAAGTAGGCGTCGGCCTCCACATCTGCGAGTCCGGCCTCGCGCAGCAGCCGCGGCAGCCTGCGTCCGTAGGAGAGGTCGGCACCGCGCCGCCGCAGCAGCTCACGGAAGCCGGTGCGGAGGCGGTTGGCCAGCTCCTGCTCGGGGCCGTACTCGTCGGGGCAGATCAGCGGCTGGAGCGCGGGGTCGGCGTCCTCCACCAGCAACCAACCGCCGGGGCGCAAGGCCTGGATCATGGCGCGCAGCGCGGCGTCGCGCTCGGCCACGTGGACGAGGACGAGGCGGGCGTGGACCAGGTCGAAGGGCCCGGCCGGGGGTTCGTCGCGGCCGACGTCGTGGCGGAGCACCTCGACTCCCTCGGTGGCGGCCGCCTCGGTCCAGGACACGTCGATGTCGGTGGCGAGCACGCGCCCGCGCGGCCCGACGCGCTCGCGGAGCCACGCGGCGACGCTCGGGCCCCCGGCCCCGACCTCCCAGCACCGCCACCCCTCGGCGACACCGACCGTCTCGAAGTGCCGGAACGTCGAGGCGTCGAAGAGGGCGGCCAGCGCGTCGAAGCGCGTACCGGCCTCGGCCTGCCGGTTGTCCAGGAGGTATCCGTCGTCCCGCGCCATCCGCCGATCATGACATGGCCGTTTCTGCGGCGGTCGGACAGGCTCTAACCGGGCGTGCGGGGTGGCAGCCGGTGCAGTTCCACGTCGGTGAGACGCCCGTCGGCGACGGTGGCGGTCATGTACGTGCAGTGGGGCTGGCGGCGGCGGTCGGTCGGGGAGCCCGGGTTGAGCAGGCGCAGGCCGGTGGGGGCCGTGGTGTCCCAGGGGATGTGGCTGTGGCCGAAGACCAGCACGTCGAGGTCGGGGAAGCGGGCGGCGCAGCGCTTCTCCCGGCCCTGGGCGGGGCCCGTCTCGTGGATCACGCCGAAGCGCAGCCCGTCCAGGTCCACGTACGCCACCTCGGGCAGCCGGGCGCGCAGGTCCGGTCCGTCGTTGTTGCCGTACACGCCGACGAGCCTGCGGCAGCGGTCCTCCAGCAGGTCGAGGGTGGCCGTGTCGACCCAGTCGCCGGCGTGGAACACGACGTCGGCGTGCGGGAGTTCGCCCAGCAGGGGGGCGGGCAGGACCTTGGCCCGCTTGGGCAGGTGAGTATCGGACATGAAAAGCAGGCGCACATTCTCACCCTAGAGGCTTCCCGCCGCCCCGCCCGGGAACCCGGTCGATCTTCAAACAGGCAGACCGCGCAGCTCAGTTGCCCGGTGGCCGGAGATGATCACGTACCGGTCTCGAAAGGTGAGGCGGCGTCGCCGACCGGGTTAGCATCGGGCAACACGCAGTACAACAGGACGTCTACGGCAAGCGACCCGAAGGGGCCCGGAAACCCGATGCCGGTCAAGGTCAGCGTCATCGTCCCCGTCTACAACCCGGGGATCTACATCGAGGACTGCATCGCCTCGCTCCAGAGGCAGTCGCTGCCTCCCGACGAGTACGAGGTGATCTTCGTCGACGACGGCTCGACCGACGAGACACCGGCCCGGCTCGACGCGCTCGCCGCCGAGGACCCCCGGATGAAGGTCATCCACCAGGAGAACTCCGGCTGGTCGGGCAAGCCCCGCAACGTCGGCATCGAGGCCTCCCGCGGCGAGTTCGTCATGTTCGTCGACAACGACGACTACCTGGGCGACGAGGCCCTGGAGCGGATGTACGACTACGGCGTGGCCAACGGCGCCGATGTCGTCGTGGGCAAGATGGCCGGCAAGGGCCGCGGGGTGCCGGTGGAGCTGTTCCGCCGCAACCACCCGCGCGCCACCGTCGAGAACGCCCCGCTCATCGACAGCCTCACCCCGCACAAGATGTTCCGCCGGGCCTTCCTGGACCGCATCGGCCTGCGTTTTCCCGAGGGCAGAAGGCGGCTGGAGGACCACGTCTTCATCGCCGAGGCGTATCTGCGCGCGGAGAACGTCTCCGTGCTCAGCGACTACGTCTGCTACTACCACCTCCGGCGGGAGGACGGCTCCAACGCCGGCTTCGAACGCTTCGATCCGGTCGGCTACTTCAAGAACCTCCGTGAGGCCCTCGACGTCGTCGAGCGGTACACCGAGCCCGGACCGGTGCGCGACAAGCTCTTCCGGCGCTGGCTGCGCGTGGAGATGGTCGAGCGGCTGCGGGCCCGGCGTTTGTTGAAACTGCCGGACGACTACCGCAGGGAGCTGTTCGCCGAGATCCACGAGGTCGTCGTCGAGCGGTTCGGTCCCGGCGTCGCGGCCGGGCTCCAGCCGACGCAGCAGGTCGTCGCCGCGCTGACCGCGGCCGACCGGTACGACGACGTCGTGTCCTTCGCCGAGTGGGAGGCCGGGGTCGCGCCCAAGGCGGCCCCCGGGCACGTGGAGTGGCGGGACGGCTCCCTCAGCGTCGGCTTGACGGCCGAGTACACGTCCGGCGGCGAGCCGATGACCTTCCCGGCCGACGCCGAGGCGACGCCGCTGGCGGACGCCCCCAAGGACGTGTCCGAGGCGGTGGAGTGGGTGGCCTCGCAGACCGCCGCGCGCTTCGGCCAGGCCACCGCGGACCTGCTGCTGCGGGAGCGGTCCACTGCCGCGCAGTACTTCCAGCCCGTGCGGTTCACCCGCGAGACCGTGCCCGTCGGGGACGGCGGAGAGGTCCGGCTGGTGCTGCGGGCGACCGCCACCGTCGATCCGGCCGACCTGCCGAAGGACGGTGTCTGGGACGCGCTCGTCCGGGTCAAGCTGGGCGGCTGGACCAAGGAATGCCGGCTGGGCCCGGCGCCGCGGGCGAGCCGGCCCACGCCTGATGTCGGGGTCGTCGGGGGACGTCCGGTGCTGCCGTACTGGACGGAGCCGCACGGCAACCTCTCCCTGGACCTCGGCGTGCGTGGCAAGCGGCTCGGGCTGGGCCGCGTGCAGCAGTCCGGCGTCACCGTCTCCGGCGACCGCGTCCGTGCGCTGCTTCCGCTGTACGTTCCCGGCGACACCGAGGTGCGGCTGCGGTTCGTGTCCACCCAGCAGATCTTCGAGGCGCCCGGCACGCTCTCCCCCGCCACGGACGGGACGGGGGCCGTGCTGGCGGCGGCCCTGCCCGTGGAGAACCTCTCGCGCGGCGTCTGGCGGGTGGCCCTGTGCCTGGCCCCGGACACCGCCCGGCCGCTGTTCACCGGGTTGCCGTTCGCGCTGCGCTCGGCGAGCGGGCGTGTGCAGGTGGCCCCGGTGCCGCAGCCCGGCCTGGCGCTGCGGGTGGCGCGTCGTGCGCGACGCGTGGTCGGTACCGTGCGTCGGAAGGTTTCCCGTATCAGGATCGGAGGGCAGTGACGGCATGCGACCACTGGGGATAGAGGGCGCCTGGGTTCTGGAGCCCAAGATCTTCCCGGACGACCGGGGCAGCTTCCACGAGTGGTACCGCAGCGCGGAGTTCCGTGAGGCCACGGGCTACGACCTGTCCCTGGCCCAGGCCAACTGCTCGGTCTCCCGGCGGGGCGTGCTGCGGGGTGTGCACTTCGCGGATGTGCCGCCCAGCCAGGCCAAGTACGTCACCTGTGTGCGCGGTGCCGTCCTGGACGTGGTGATCGACATCCGCGTGGGCTCCCCGACCTACGGGCAGTGGGAGGCGGTACGGCTCGACGAGGACACCCGGCACGCGGTGTTCCTCGCGGAGGGGCTGGGCCACGCGTTCATGGCCCTGACCGACGACGCGACGGTGGTGTACCTGTGCTCGGCGGGCTACGCCCCGGAACGCGAACACGGCATCCACCCGCTCGACCCGGCCCTGGGCATCGAGTGGCCCGACGGAATCGAGCCGCTCCTCTCCCCCAAGGACGCACAGGCCCCGACCCTGGCCGAGGCGGAACGCCAGGGCTTGCTGCCGTCCTATGAGACCTGCCTCGCGTATTACGAGGAACTGCGGGGCCGCCGGGCAGACGGCTGACGCCTGCGGCAGGCGGGGCGTCGCGGGCCCGGACGGGACGCGACGCCCGAGGCCGACCCGGACGGGCCGGGTGCCAGGCCCGGGGGATCGGCCGTGCCGTCGCAGCCCCATGCGGCGGCGCGGCATCCCCGCCGAGCACGAGCTTCCCGGCACGGGCGTGCCCGGGCCACGCGCCCCGGCCCTGCGGACGGCGACCCCTGGGATCAGGCCGCCCTCGCCATCCCGTACCTCGTGCCACACACAGCACCCGAGCCTGAGCCGAACCGACCGGGGCCCGTACGAGGCCCSGGCCCGCAGCACCTGAGGCCGGTGTCCGCCGCTGCCCGGAGGGGCTCCCTCCCGCGACACGCCGTTGGATCCGCGCGGCGCTCGCGACACGTCGTTGGGCCGCTCCCCGCGGCGTGCGCGACACGCCGGAGGCCGCGGCGGCATGGCCGTGCTCGGCGGGCGTCCGAGGCCGGTACCCGGTCGGCAGGCAGCGGGCTGCTTCGGGAGGGGCACGCCGGCAATCCACAGAGGCGCCCCGAGGTGAGTCGCCCTGCATCCGGGAGCACTGGCCGCCGCCGCACCGCGCAAACGGCCGAGCCGCATCCCCCGGGCACGCCGAAGGCCCAGGCGCGCGCAGCGCCTGGGCCCGGACCCGAGGGACGTCAGGAAGCCCGGCGTCAGCTCAGCGGCTGACGCCCACCTGTTCCAGGGCCTTGCGCAGGGGCTCCCAGCCGATGGAGCGGGGCAGGCCGCGGTTGCGGGCCTGGACGAGGGGGCGCCAGAAGCCTGCTTCCACGAGGGCCTCGGGGCGCACCGCACCGGCCCGTTCCAGGATCGCCTCGGGGACCTTCTGCGGGTCGGGGATCTTGTACTCGGCCATGATCTCGTCGTACTTGTCGTGCAGGACCCGGTTGTTCGGGTCGGCGCCGAAGACGACCAGCTGGCCGGTGGGGGCGGTGTCCACCTGCACCGTGACCAGGTCGGGGCGGTAACGCGCCAGCACCTCGGTGATCTTGTAGACGTCGCCGGTCCAGGCGTTGGTGTGCCGGTCCCGGGCCGCCTCGTCGATGCTGCGCGGCAGCATGTCGTCGAGGACGATCACGCTGGACCAGTCCGAGTACTTCTCGACGTTCATGAAGTCGCGCAGCGCGAACTCGAACAGGTGCATGCCGTCGATGAACGACAGGTCCAGCGTCGTGCGGCGCCAGTAGCCGATCGGGCTGCGGCCGCGGCGCAGGTTGCGCAGCGGGTGACGGCCGCCCTTGAGGTGCTGGAGCGGATTGTCACGCGCGAAGAAGTCGTCGCTGGTGGCCTTCACCAGGTGGACGTCGCACCTCAGCTCCGAGACCACCTTGAAGGCGGGGTCGATCGCGATGCTGGGGACGCGGGACAACGTCAGGCTGCGGCCGTCGTTGACGCCGATCTCCAGGTAGTTGCGATTGGCGCTGACCTTGTGCAGTTCCCGGAGGAACTCATGGCGTTTCACGAAGGGGGACCTTCCTTGCGGATACGGGGCAGTGCTTCGTGCAGGGCGGAACGCCAGTCGCGCGGCGGCGGCAGGCCGATCTCCTGCCACCGGCGGTGCGCGAGAGCGCTGTACGCCGGGCGGGGCGCGGGCCGGGGGAAGGCCGCGCTGCTGGTGGGGCGGACCCGGTCCGGGTCGGCGCCGATGAGGGAGAACACCTCGCGGGCCAGCTCGTACCAGGTGGCCTCGCCCGAGTTGGTGGCGTGGAAGACGCCGTGCGCGTCGGGGCCGAGCCGGACGCCGAGGTCGGCGATCCGTTCGGCGACGTCCGCGCTCCAGGTGGGCTGCCCGCGCTGGTCGTCGACGACGTCGAGGGTGTCGCGGCGGGCTTCGAGACCGATCATGGTCCGGACGAAGTTAGTGCCGTGGACCCCGTAGAGCCAAGCCGTGCGCACGATCGCGCTCGCTCCGGGCAGTTCCTCCAGCACGGCCCGCTCCCCGGCCAGCTTGGTGCGGCCGTAGGCGGTGCGCGGGCCCGTCGGATGATCCTCCGGGTAGGGGGTCGTGCGGGCCTCGCCGGAGAAGACGTAGTCCGTGGAGACGTGGATCAGGCGGGCGCCGTGCGCGGCGCAGGCCCGGGCGAGCAGGCGCGGTCCGTCGCCGTTGATCTCCAGGGCGCGGGCCTCGTCGCTCTCGGCGTCGTCCACGGCCGTGTACCCGGCGCAGTTCGCGACCAGGTCGGGCCGGTGCTCGCGCACAGCACTGTCGACGGCCTCTGGGCGGGTGATGTCCAGGGCCGCCCGGTCCAGGGCCACCACCTCCTCGCCGCGCCGGGTGAGCTCCTCGACCACGTCATGGCCGAGCATTCCGCCCGCCCCGGTGATCAGCCACCTCATGCGCGCTCCTGGGCGACGCGCTGCTTCAGGGGCTCCCACCAGGCACGGTTGTCGCGGTACCAGGCGACGGTCTCGGCGAGGCCGGTGGTGAAGTCGTGGCGGGGGCGGTAGCCGAGTTCGTCGCGGGCCTTGGACCAGTCGACGGAGTAGCGCAGGTCGTGACCCTTGCGGTCCTCGACGTACTCCACCCGGTCCCAGTCCGCACCGCAGGCCTGAAGGAGCAGGCCGGTGAGCTCCTTGTTGGTGAGCTCGGTGCCGCCGCCGATGTTGTAGACCTCGCCGGGCCGGCCCTTGGTGCGGACGAGGTCGATCCCCTGGCAGTGGTCGTCCACGTGCAGCCAGTCGCGGACGTTGCGGCCCTCGCCGTACAGCGGCACCTTGTGGCCGTCGAGGAGGTTGGTGACGAACAGCGGGATGACCTTCTCGGGGAACTGGTGCGGGCCGTAGTTGTTGGAGCAGCGGGTGACGCGCACGTCCAGGCCGTGGGTGCGGTGGTAGGCCAGGGCGAGCAGGTCGGAGGAGGCCTTGGAGGCCGAGTACGGGGAGTTGGGCTGCAGCGGGTGGTCCTCCGGCCAGGAGCCGGTCTCGATGGAGCCGTAGACCTCGTCGGTGGAGACGTGCACGAAGGGGCCCACGGCGTGGCGCAGGGCGGCGTCCAGCAGGGTCTGGGTGCCCAGCACGTTGGTGCGGACGAAGTCGGCCGCGCCGGTGATCGAGCGGTCCACGTGGGACTCGGCGGCGAAGTGCACGACCTGGTCGGCGTCGGCCGTGAGCTTGTCGACCAGTTCGGCGTCGCAGATGTCGCCCTGGACGAACTCCAGCCAGGGGTGGCCGAGTTCGAGGTTGTCGAGGGTGCCGGCGTAGGTGAGCTTGTCCAGCACGGTGATGCGCGGCGCGTCGGGCGCGTCCGAGTCGAGCAGTGCGCGGACGTAACGGGAGCCGATGAACCCGGCTGCGCCGGTGACGAGGAGGTTCATGAAGTGATCTGCACCTTGCTGTGGTCTCCGAGGACGAAGCGGTGGGCGCTGGGGACACTGGGGGCCGGCGTCACCTCGACGTGCCGGCCTATCAGCGAGGCCTCGATCCGGCCGACGCCCTGGATCGAGGAGTCCCGCAGCACGATGGAGAACTCCAGTTCACTGTCGGTGATCCGGCAGTTCTCCGCGACGGAGGTGAAGGGACCCACGTAGGAGTTGCTGATGACGGTTCCGGAACCGATGACGGCGGGGCCGACGATGCGGGAGTTGACGATCCGTGCGCCCTCCTCCACCACCACGCGCCCGATGGTCTCCGACGCGGTGTCCACGTCGCCGTCGATCCGGCGGTCCATGCCCTCGAGAACCATGCGGTTCACCTCGAGCATGTCGCCGACGTTGCCGGTGTCCTTCCAGTAGCCCGTGATGACCGTGGAGCGCACGTCGGCGCGGGAGTCGATCAGGTGCTGGATGGCGTGGGTGATCTCCAGTTCGCCGCGCCAGGACGGTTCGATGGCGCGTACCGCTTCGTGAATAAGGGGGGTGAACAGGTAGACGCCGACCAGGGCCAGATCGCTCTTGGGCCGGTCGGGTTTCTCCTCCAGGCCGATGACCTGGCCGGAGGGATCGAGTTCGGCGACGCCGAAGGCGCGTGGGTCTGGCACGCGCGTGAGCAGGATCTGGGCGTCGGGCCGGTTGCCGCGGAACTCGTCGACGAGTCCGCTGATGCCGCCGACGATGAAGTTGTCGCCGAGATACATCACGAAGTCGTCGTCGCCCAGGTAGTCCCGGGCGATCAGTACCGCGTGGGCCAGCCCCAGGGGCCGCTCCTGAGGGATGTAGGTGACTTTCAGGCCGAACTGCGACCCGTCGCCCACCGCTTCCTCGATCTCCGCGGCCGTGTCCCCGACGATCATGCCCACGTCGGTGATGCCGGCCTCGGCGATCGACTCCAACCCATAGAAAAGCACGGCCTTGTTGGCCACTGGCACCAGTTGCTTGGCCGACGTGTGTGTGATCGGCCTCAGTCTTGTTCCTGCGCCGCCGGACAGCACGAGAGCCTTCATTCGGTTCACCTTAGTGTGATCCGGCGGATGTGAACATCACTTCTTTTTGTTGTCGATGCGCGGAGTTACGCTCATCGTCACCGCGCGGCCCCCTGGGGAGCGGTCAGTCCTCGCCCCTGACGATGTTCCAGTCCGGCTCGGAGCGCGCGGTCCGGGTGGTGGCCCGGTCCTCCACGGCGGGGAGGCAGGTCTGCAGCGCGGCCTTGCCGCGCAGGCGGCGTGCCTTCGACCAGCCGGTCTCGGGCCGACGGACTACGGGCTTGTCACTGGTCTCCATGGACGTCACGACTCATCATCTTCCTTCTGCGTTCCGCTGCTGTTCGAGTCCCCATGAACAAACCGAACAAACACGAGTCGTGACGTCTCGGCCGCACCCTGAAGTCCCTTGCGCCTCAAGGCTGTTGCCCTCGCATACGACGGTCCCGCGCACGGTGGGTGCGCGGGACCGGCCGGTCGGGTGCCGTCGTCAGGTGTTGGGACGCGCGGCGCTGATGTCGCCCAGCGCCGAGTCCGGGTCGCGTTCCATGGCCATGTCGCCCAGGGAGACGATGCCCACGGGGTGGCCGTGGTCGACGACCGGGATACGGCGCACGGAGTGCTCGCGCATCAGCTCCACCGCGCGGTCCAGGTCGTCGTCGGGGCTGACGGTGACCAGATCGTCACTGCACGCGCCGGCCACGGTGGTCTGCTCCGGGTCGCCGCCCTGGCTGATCGACCGGACCACCAGGTCACGGTCGGTGACCACACCACGCAGATCGTCGCCGTCCGTCACCAGGACGACGCCGAGGTCCTCGTCGCGCATGATGCGGGCCACCTCGGCGACGGAGGTCTGCGGCTCGACCGTGGCCGGATCGCTGGTCATGATGTCGCGGACATGCTGAGCCATGACGTTCCTCTTCCTTCGGCTCGGGTTCTCCGTCTTGCGCCGCCCGGGTACCCGGCGAACCGGCCCGGTCACCAGGTGTTCGCGGGGCGGTTTTCACCGCCCAGCACCAGCTCCGCCCACACCTGCTTGCCGCCGCTGACCGGCAGCGTCCCCCACGTCGCCGACACGGCCTCGACGAGGAGGATGCCCCGGCCGCCCGTGGCCTCCCAGCCGATGCTGGCCGGCCGGACCGGGCTGCGCGGGGAGGCATCGGCGATGGCGACGCGCAGGCGGTCGTTGATGAGGGTGAGGTCCATGCGGACCCGGCCGTCGGTGTGGACGAGGGCGTTGGTGACGAGTTCGGAGACGACGAGGAGGACGGCGTCGATGTCCGCGGTGACGCCCCAGGCGCGCAGGGTGCGCCGGGCGAAGCGGCGGGCGTGCCCGACCGCCTGCGGGACGCGCCACACCGTCCAGCTCTCCCGCAGCGGACGCAGGTCCATGCCGTCGTAGCGCATGAGGAGCAGGGCGACGTCGTCGCTGCGCGGGGCGTTGCCGAGGAGGGCGTCGGCGACGAGCCCCAGGTCTGTGGGGGCGGCTTCGGCAAGCCGGCCGGCGAGGCGGTCCATGCCCTCGTCGATGTCGGTGCCGGGCGTCTCGACGAGACCGTCCGTGACCAGGGCGATCACGGTGCCGGGCGGCAGCCGGAGCGGGCTCATGGGGAAGTCGGCCCGGGTGATCACCCCGAGGGGCGGGCCGCCCTCGGCCTCCGCGATCTCGGTCCGGCCGTCCGGATACCGCAGCACCGGCGGCAGGTGCCCGGCGCGCACGCACCAGGCGGAGCCCTCCTCCAGGTCGATGTCGACGTAGGCGCAGGTGGCGAAGAGGTCGCTCTCCATGTCCATGAGCAGCCGGTTGGCGTGCGCGACCACCACGTCCGGCGGGTGCCCCTCGACGGCGTAGGCGCGCAGGGCGGTGCGCATCTGGCCCATGAGGGTGGCGGCGCCCGCGCTGTGCCCCTGGACGTCGCCGATGATCAGGGCGACGTGGTTGTCGGGCAGCGGGATGACGTCGTACCAGTCGCCGCCGAGTTCAAGTCCGGCCGTGCTGGGCAGGTAGCGGGCGACGGCCACCGCGCCCGGCAGCCGGGGCAGGCGGCGCGGCAGCAGCTGGCGCTGGAGCATGCCGACGAGTTCGTGTTCGGCGTCGAAGGCCCGGGCCYGCACCAGAGCCTGTCCGGCGAGGCCGGCGCAGGCGGTGAGCAGGGCGCGCTCGTCGGCGCCGAAGTCGTGCGGGGCGTCCCAGCCGATCAGGCAGGCTCCGGCCATGCGGTTCCCGGCGGGCAGCGGCAGGACGGCGAGACCGCCGGGGCCGACCTCGGCCAGGGACCGTTCCAGGGGGCTGCCGGCGGGCCAGATCCGGGCCCGGCCCTCGCGCAGCGCGGCGGCGAGGGTCGGCATGGCGCGCACGGGCGCGTCGGGCCACTCGCCTCGCCACTCCGTGCGCCACAGCTCGGGCCAGACCTCGGGTTCGGGCGGGTCGAGGACGGTGACGACGAGCCGGTCGCTCTCCAGCTCGGCGAGGGCGATCCGGTCGGCCCGCAGCGGCCGGCGCAGGGCGGCGACCACGGCGTTGCCGACGTCGCGGACCGTGACGGCGGTGGCCAGCGCGGTGGCCAGGCGCTGGACACGGGCCACGTCGGTGACGTCGGAGCGCAGCGTGGAGGCGTCGGCGACGGTCCCCACGAGCCGTGCGGCGTGGCCCTCGCCGCCGGGCAGGAGACGCCCGCTCAGCCGGAGCCACTTCGGCGGCCCGGTGGGCTGGAGCACGCGGAACTCCAGCTCCCGCTCGCCGATGGACATGTGGTCCGCCTCCACGACGGACATCAGCGACGGCAGGTCCTCCGGCACGGTCAGACCGAGCAGCGTCTCGACCCGGCCGTCGAACTCCACGGGGTCCAGGCCGAACAGGTCCAGCAGCTCGTCGCCGACCCGGACGCGGCCGGTGTCCATGGCGAGGCTGAAGGCGCCCGGCGGCAGTTCACCGCCCTCGGCGAGCACGGCCGGGGCGGTGAGGGCGACCGCCTCGGAGATGAGTTCCAGGCATGTGCGGTCGTCGGTGTCGAACCCGGCGGGGCGCTCGCTCACGGCGAGCAGGCAGCCACCGCCGTTCCCCTGCACGGGCAGGGCGACCAGGTGGAAGTCCCGGGACGGCACGCGCCGCGCCTGGGCGTGCTCGGCGAGTTCGGCCGGGCCCATCGAGACGGGCCGCCCACCGCGGTGGGCCTCGGCGACCGGGGACCGCCCGGCGCGTGGGTAGCTGTCGCGCAGCCCGTACAGCGTCCTGGGCACCCCGGCCGACTCCACCAGGCAGAGCAGTTCGCCGTCCTGACCTGGCGCGTACACGGCGACGAACGCCGCACCGGCGAAGACGAGCGCCTGTTCGAGAGCGCGGTGCACGCGTTCGGGCGACCCCTGATCGACCGCGATCGCTTTGAGGGCGCTTTCGGCACGCAGCGTTCGCGTTCCGCGCTCTTGGGTGCCCTCACTGACCACGTTGGCCATTACAGCGCTTATGAGACACCTGCGCAGCCCCTGTGACCGTTCCGTGGAGCCGAGCCGGTACGGGCGCTCGAAAGCCACCGAACATCTCTTTACCCATGCGTTCCGCACGGTGTTCTCGTGACAGGCGTGACTGTCCGGGCCCGTCGCGTGGCTGGAAGGCTCGGTGCCCGTCACGGAGGGGGACGTATGGACAAGCGGTACGAGGTGTACGCGCTCGCCGACCGGCATTTCTACGAGACGCCGGACCGGCTGGCGCGGGGCGGGCAGGAGGCCGCACAGGGAGCGGCCGCGCACCTCTACGAGACGGCCCGCCGGCCGGTGCCCGAGGGCTGGGAGGCGGCGCGGATCGGCGACTGGCTGACGATGACACCGCTCGGCCCGGACGGCGAGCCGCTCCCGGGTCCGGCGCAGGGCTGGAAGATCCACGCCTCGGCGACCCGGGCGAACGCGGAACAGATCGCCCGGATCGTGTGGGACTACTGCGTCGAGCGGCGGATCCCCTTCAAGTTCGTGCCGGGCCCGCACCTGCTGCACCTGCGCAACACCAAGTACGCGCCGCGCGACGGCAGCGGCAAGTTCGTCACGGTCTATCCGGCCGGCGAGGAGCAGCTGCACGAGGTGCTCCGCGAGCTGGGCGCGCTGCTGGAGGGGTTCGAGGGACCGTACATCCTGACCGACCTGCGGTGGGGCGAGGGCCCGCTGTACGTCCGGTACGGCGCCTTCGCGCGCTCGTTCGTCGTGGACGACCGGGGCTCGCTGGTGCCGGCGGTGCGCGACGGCGAGGGGCGGCTCGTTCCGGACCGGCGGGCGCCGTCCTTCCAGGTGCCGGAGTGGGTGACGCTGCCGGAGTTCCTCAGGCCTCATCTGGACGCGCGCAACAACACGACGACGGGCGACCTGCCGTACCGCATCGAGAAGGCGCTGCACTTCTCCAACGGCGGCGGTGTCTACGTCGGCACCGACACGCGCGACGGGCGCAAGGTCGTGCTGAAGGAGGGCCGGCCGCACGCGGGGCTCGCCTCGGACGGCGCCGACGCGATCGCCCGGCTGGAGCGGGAGAAGCGGGCGCTGGAGCAGGTCGCGGGCACGGGTGTGGTCCCGGAGGTGCGCGACTGGTTCGAGCTGGGCGGCCACCGCTTCCTGGTGATGGACTTTCTTCAGGGCCGTCCGCTCAACTCGTTCTTCGCCGAGCGGCACCCGCTGCTCGCCCAGGACCCCGAGCCGGAGGCCGTCGCCGCGTACACGGCGTGGGCGCTGCGCATCCACACCAGGGTGGAGGAGGCCGTGGCGGCGGTGCACGCGCGCGGCATCGTCTTCAACGACCTGCACGTCTTCAACGTCATGGTCGCGCCGGACGAGGAGTCGGTCTTCCTCCTCGACTTCGAGGCCGCGGCCCCGGTCGGGGAGAACGGCCGCCAGGTCGTCGCCCACCCGGGCTTCTTCGCGCCGCCGGACCGCAGGGGCGCCGATGTCGACCGCTACGCCCTGGCCTGTCTGCGGCTGGCCCTGTTCCTGCCCGTGACCACGCTGTTCGTGGTCGACCGCGGCAAGGCGGCGCATCTGGCCGAGGTGATCGCTCAGCAGTTCCCGGACGTGCCGCGGGAGTTCCTCGACGAGGCGGTCGCGGAGATCACCCGGGAGGTGTCCGGCCGTACGGTGGCCGCTCCCTCCTCTCCGGTGGACCCCGGCGACTGGCCGTACAGCCGCGACTCGATGGTCAAGGCGATCCTCGCCTCGGCCACCCCGGAGCGCGACGACCGGCTCTTCCCGGGCGACGTCGCCCAGTTCTCCGACGGCGGCGGGCTCGGGATCGCCCACGGCGCGGCCGGGGTGCTGTACGCACTGGACGCGATCGGCGCCGAGCGGTACGAGGAGGGCGAGCGCTGGCTGCTGGCCCGGACGGCACCGGCCCCGGTCGGCACGCCGCTCGGCCTCTACGACGGGCTCGCGGGCGTCGCCCTGGTCCTGGACCGGCTCGGGCACCGGCAGCGGGCGCTGGACCTGGCCGAGGGCATCCTCGCGGAGCGGTGGCAGAACCTCTCCTCCGACCTGCACGGCGGACTGGCCGGACTCGGCCTCGTCCTGGGCCACTTGGCGCGCACCACTGGGGAAGCGGTGCTGCGCGAGCGGGCCGACGAGGCCGCCCGGATCCTCGTGCGACGGCTCGCCGAACCGCTCCCGGCCACGCCCCGGCCGCGTGCCGGACTGCTGCGGGGCGCGACCGGTCCGGCGCTCCTGCTGCTGCGGCAGTACGAGTGGACCGGCCGGCCCGAATGGCTTCAGGCGGCGGCCGTGGCACTGCGCCGGGACCTGGAGTCCTGCGTGACCCGCGAGGGCGGTGCGCTGGAGGTCGACGAGGGCTGGCGGACCCTGCCCTATCTCGGCGACGGCAGCGCGGGAATCGGCATGGTCCTCGACGACCTGGTGGCCCATGCCCCGCACATGGCCGGGGAGTTCGGCCCGGCCCGCTCCGGCGTGCTCACCGCCTCCACCTCACGCTTCTACGCGCAGCCCGGGCTGTTCCAGGGCCGCGCCGGAATGATCCTGCACCTCGGCCGCACGACCGAGCCGGGCGCGACCGCGGACCGGCTGGCCGGGCAGATCGCCGGACTCGGCTGGTTCGCCATGGCCTACGAGGGCCAACTCGCCTTCCCCGGCCACCAGATGATGCGGCTGTCCATGGACCTCGCCACCGGAACGGCAGGGTGCCTGCTGGCGCTCGGCGCGGCCCTCGACCCGGCGACCGGCGCCCATCTGCCGTTCCTCCCGCCGCCGAAGAGGCGGCCCACCTGAACGCGGCTCCGCGATCCGGCGGAGTCGTGACACCACCCCGTCCCCACGGATGACCACGGACGGACACCCAACGGAAGGACACACCATGGCACTTCTCGACCTCCAGACGATCGAGTCCGAGGAGCGGACGGACGGCGGCGGCGCCAGCACGGTGAGCCTGCTCTCCTGCATCAGCGCGGCGAGCGTCCTGCTCTGTCTCTGACCGACGTCCGGTCATGGCCCCGGGCGGTCTTCTCCCTTCGGGGAGGGGCCGCCCGGGGTCCGTCCCGTCCCGCGAAAGGCCCGTATGAGCACGCGTGGTGACGACGACCCGGCGACCGGACACGCCCGCACGCTGCTGCGCACGGCCACCCGGTACAGCGGGGCCCGCTGCGCGGCCCTGTGCCTGGTGAGCACCGCCGCCACCGGTGCCGGGCTGCTGCTGCCCGCCGCGCTGGGCCGGGCTCTCGACCTGCTGCTGGCGCAGGCCCCGGCGACCCGCTGGGTGCTGTACTGCGCCGGTCTGGTGCTGCTACTCGCCCTGCTGGACGCGGCCCAGACCGTCCTGACCGGGACCGTCGACGCCCGCGGCACCGCGTGGCTGCGCCGCCGGCTGGCCGGGCACGTCCTGGGCGTCGGCCCGCGGGCCGCCGACCGCTTCGGCTCCGGTGACCTCGTCGCGCGCCTGGTCGGCAACGCCGCCGAGGCGGGGACCACTCCGGCGGCCCGTGCGGCACTGCTCGCCGCCCTCGCCGGTCCCCTCGGGGGCGTGGTCGCGCTCGGCCTGATCGACTGGCGGCTCGCGGCCGTCTTCCTCGCCGGGGCGCCCGTTCTGACGTTCCTGCTGCGTGCCGTCGCCCGTGACACCACTCGGAGCGCGACTCGCTACCAGCGGGCCCAGGGCCGGATCGCCGCCGCGCTGGCCGAGGCCGTCGAGGGTTTCCGCACCGTCCGGGCGGCGGGTACGGAGGACCGGGAGACGGCCCGTGTGCTGCGGCCGCTGCCCGGCCTGTCCGAGGCCGGGCATCGCATGTGGCGGGTGCAGGGGCGCGCCGCCGCACAGGCGGTCGCCGTGGCACCGCTGCTCCAGCTCGGGGTCGTCGCCGTGGCCGGTGTACTGCTGACCCGGGACCTGCTGTCGGTGGGCGAGGTGCTCGCGGCCTCGCGGTACGCGGTGCTCGCGACGGGCGTCGGCGTCCTGGTCGGCAGGCTCGCCGGCCTGGCCCGGGCCCGCGCGGCGGCCCGGCGCCTCGGTGAGATCCGGGCCGAGCCCGCCACCGCGTTCGGCGCACGGCGGCTGCCCGACGGGCCCGGACGGCTGGAGCTGCGCGGCGTGACGGCCCGGCGCGGCGGACGCACCGTGCTCGACGGAGTGGACCTCGTCGTCCCGGGTGGCACGACCCTGGCCGTGGTGGGCCGGTCGGGCGCGGGCAAGTCGCTGCTGGCCGCGCTCGCCGGACGACTGGCCGACCCGGACGCGGGCGAGGTGCTCCTCGACGGGGTGCCGTTGTGCGAGCTGCCGCACGACGATCTGCGGCGCGCCGTCGGCTACGCCTTCGCCCGCCCGGCCCTCCTCGGCGGYACCGTCGAGCAGGCGATCGGTCTCGGCCTGGCCTCGCCCTCCCCCGACCGCGTCCGTGCGGCGGCCCGCACGGCCCTCGCGGACGACTTCGTCCGCCGCCTCCCCGACGGATACGACACGGCCGTCGCCGACGCCCCGCGCTCCGGCGGCGAGTCCCAACGGCTGGGTCTGGCCCGGGCGTTCGCGCACGGCGGCCGGCTGCTGATCCTCGACGACGCCCTGTCCAGCCTGGACACGGTGACGGAACGCCACATCACCGACGCCCTCCTCGGCGACGGCCCGTCCGGCACCCGGCTCCTGGTCGCCCACCGCGGCGCCACGGCCGCGTGCGCCGACGCGGTGGCCTGGCTGGACGAGGGGCGGGTGCGGGCGGTGGGGCGGCACGAGGAGCTGTGGCGGCTCGCGGAGTACCGGGCGGTGTTCGGGGAGGGGACGGACTCGGCGTACGCCGGGGCCGGGAGCGGAGCAGAGGCATGACGGACAGCCCCGTACGCGCCGAAATCGGCACACGCCCGCCCGCGCGGGGCGGACTGCCGTCGCGGGGCCTGCGGTTCCTGCTGGCCCGGTGGCGGGTCCTGCTGCGGCTCACCGCCTGGTCGGTGCTGGAGACCGGGCAGACCTTCCTCATCGGGTACGGGCCCGCCCGCGCCCTGGACGACGGGTTCCTGCGGGGACGGCCGGATGTCGGACTGGCCTGGCTGGCGGTGGCCGGACTCGCTGTCCTGGCCGGGGCGTACGGGACCGCACGGGTCTACGCGGCCGTCGCCGCGCTGGTCGAACCGTTCCGGGACCGGCTCGTGGCGCGGGTGGTGTCCCGGGGGGTGCGGACCGGTGACGCGGGCTCCCTGTCCGGGCTCACCCAGCAGGTGGAGATCGCGCGGGACACCTTCGCCGGGCTGGTCATGGTCTCCCGTTCCTTCGTGTTCACCGCCGCCGGCGCCCTGGCCGGGCTGTTCACGCTCGCCCCGCCGCTCCTGCTGGTCGTCGGCCCGCCCCTGGTTGCGGGGGTGGCGCTGTTCGCGGCGACACTGCGGCCGCTCGCCCGGCGCCAGGAGGCGTTACTCGTCGCCGACGAGGAACTCGCGGGACACCTGGGCACCGTCTGCCCGGGCCTGCGGGACATCACGGCGACCGGCGCCGAGGCGCACATCGCCGCCGCCACCGGCGAACGGGTCGAGGCGGAGTTCCGGGCGGCACGCTCCCTGGCCCACTGGGGCGTCCTGCGCGTGGCGTCCCTGGCGCTCGGCGGCCAGTTCCCCATCGTGCTGCTGCTCGCCACCGCCCCGTGGCTCCTGGCCCACGGCGTCACCACGGGTGCCCTGGTCGGCGCCCTCGCCTACGTCACCCAGTCCCTGCTGCCCGCCCTGCGCAACCTGATCCACGGCCTGGGCACGAGCGGCTCCCGCCTGACGGTGGTGCTGCGCAGGCTGGCCCCGGCGGGGTCCGCGGAGCCCGACGGCACGGGCGGCGACGGAACGCGGTCGCGGACCGGCCGGCGGCTCGCGGACACGGCGAACCCGCACGTGGGACCCGGCCCCTCGGGCACGACACAGCAACACGTGGGACCCCGCGCCGCTCCCGGCACCCGCGCCGACGGGCCCCGCGGCGCACTCCCGGGAGCGGTACCGGCCGCCCATGGC
>NZ_NGFN01000850.1 GCF_002148965.1 Streptomyces swartbergensis
CTGCCGTAGGCCGCCTCGGTGGCGATGAGTTCGCGATCGTGCTGGAGCTGCCCGCCGGCCGCCGTGAGGTCCGCCTCGCGCAGCTGGTGCGGATGCTGCGCACGCCGGTCACCCTGGACGCCGGCCAGGTGGTGAACGTCGCCGCCTCGGTCGGCGCCGCGACCTGCGACATCGTCGGCACCCGCGACCTGTCCACGGTGCAGCGCGCGGCCGATGCCGCCCTCTACGAGGGCAAGCACTCCGGCCGTGCGGTCCTCGCGACCGCCGCGCACGCCACGGTGCCGTCCGTCAACGGCCGCCGGGCCGGCCGCCCGGGCACGGCGGTGTGGGGGCGAGCCGCATGAGCCTCGCGACCCTGCCCGAGGGCGACTGGATCCGCGGCATCAGCATCAGGCAGCCCTACGCGGCCTGCATTCTCGCCGGTGCCAAGACGGTCGAGAACCGGCCCGCCCGGTGGCCGACCGGTTGGGTGCTGCTGCACACGAGCAAGACCATCGACCAGCGCGCCCTGCGTATCCCGTTGATCGGCCGCACGATCCGTGGCCGCCAGCTGGTCACGGGCGCGGTGGTCGGCATCGCCCGGATCACCGACTGCCACAAGGACCCCGAAGGGGCGCCGCCCTGTACGGAA
>NZ_NGFN01000851.1 GCF_002148965.1 Streptomyces swartbergensis
CACCCACCCTGTCCCCCTTACCCACACCCCGGACCCGCCTGCCACCCACCCAACGACCTCACCAGCGGAAAGGTCACGCATTCGATCCGGGAACTCCCGTTCCCTCCCCGGAAACAGAGCACGCCGCAGCCCGCACACTCACTCATACACGCCAGCACGCGCTCATACGCACTCGACCAGCAACAGCTCACAACCCCCGATATTCGGGTGACGTGGACCGGTCAGGAGCGGGAACATGGACGGCATGTCTGGTCCCCACGTCATCCGCGGCTCCGTCTCCCTGCCCGAGGCCGAGCTCATGTGGCGTTTCTCGCGGTCCTCGGGGCCCGGCGGACAGCACGTCAACACCAGTGACTCGAAGGTCGAGCTCGGTTTCGACCTGGCGAGGACCGAGGCGCTGCCCGAGGTGTGGAAGCAGCGGGCGCTGGAGCGGCTGGCCGGGCGCCTGGTCGACGGAGTGGTCACCGTACGGTCCTCCGAGCACCGGTCCCAGTGGCGCAACCGCGAGGCCGCCGCCGTACGCCTCGCCGCGCTCCTGGCCGAGGCCACCGCACCCCCGCCCAAGCCCCGCAAGCCGACCCGGATCCCCCGGGGGATCAACGAACGGCGGCTGCGGCAGAAGAAGCAGCGC
>NZ_NGFN01000852.1 GCF_002148965.1 Streptomyces swartbergensis
CGGCGGGGAGGAGCTTGCTGCCGGGCGGCCTCGTCCGCTTCCTCGGGGCCGGGCGGGGGGTGTCCGTACCGCTGTGACCCGGCTGGTTGCAGGAGATCGTGCGGGTGACGATCCGGCCGCCGGGGACGCGTTCGCGCTCGCGGCGTAGGTAGCCGTGGGCCTCCAGCTCGCGCAGGGCGGCGGCGATACGGGTCGTGCCCTCGGGGAAGCGGGCGGCGAGCGACTTGATGTCGACGCGGGCGCCCGACGGGAGCGACTGAATGTGGACTGACAGCCCGATCGCGAGCAGCGACAGCTCCGGGTGCTGGGCGAGATGGTTGCCGATCACCGTGAAGCGGGTGGTGTGGCGGGCGTTGTCGTGAACCAGGCCGGTGCGGGGGTGCCGCCGGTTCGGGTGCTTCTTCCCGGTTACGGGGGCGTGGGCGTGCGAGGGCACGTTAGGGTTCTGCGTATCCATCGGGAAGCTCTCTCTTCCTCGGTGGTCAGGCCCTCGCACTGGGATTGCCGTCCCGGCGAGGGCCGTCGCATGTCTGCGGTTGTGTTGCGCTGAGCGTAGGGCAGGCAATGCCCCCCGAATCCAGCTGAGTTGGCGATGTTCACTCGCGCGAGTGAACATCGCCAACTCAGCTGG
>NZ_NGFN01000853.1 GCF_002148965.1 Streptomyces swartbergensis
GGGCGCGCTGGGACCGGCCGTAGTCGAGCGCGGTCGCGGTGGCCGGGTCGGTGTCTCGCGTGCGAGACGTCTCGGTGCCGGGGGTGACCGCGCCGTGGATCGCGGCGAGGGCGCGGGCGACGTCGAGCAGCCGGAACGCCTGCGCGCGGCTGATGCCGAACTCCGCGGCGCAGTACGACTCCCAGCTGGCCCGAGCGGCACCCAGACGCGGGCGGCGTGCGCGTCGCGGACCCGGGCGGCGAGCACCGCCATGGAGCGCCGGACGTCGTCCATCGCCTCGCGCAGCCCGGCCGTCATCTCCCGGGCGCGGGCCGCACTGAGCGGCGGCCGCGCCGGTTCGGCGACGTCGCCCTGGTCCTGGTCGTGCTCGCCCATGACTCCATCGTCCTCCGCGTTGGCGTGCCGGACCAGGGCGTACGGAGGCGCGGCTGCGAGTAGGTACCTCACAGTCTCACACCCTCACAGCTCACCCTGTCTACCTGGGGAAACGGGGTGTGAGACTCACAATCTCCGCGTCGTCGGGCAGGTCCAGGCGCTGGCGCGGCCGAGGGAGCAACACGTCCGGGCCGCCGGGCAGCAGGCCCCTGTTGCGTAGGAGCTTGACGCGGCCGCGGCACCAGGAGGAACAG
>NZ_NGFN01000854.1 GCF_002148965.1 Streptomyces swartbergensis
GTTCGAGGTCACCTGCGTGCAACTCGGCAGCCCGCACTGCGTGATCCCCGTGCCGGACGGGCCCGCAGACGAGGCCCTGGCCCGTACGGTCGGTGCGGCCGTGCGCGACCACGCGATGTTCCCGGGCCGGATCAACGTCGAACTGCTCGACGTGATCGACCGGGAGACCCTCCGGATCGAGATCTTCGAGCGGGGCGCCGGGTACACCCTCGCCTCCGGCAGCAGCGCCTGTGCGGCCGCCGTCGCCGCACACGCCCTGAACCTCACCGGCTCACGGGTCACGGTCCGTATGCCCGGGGGAGAGGTCCAGGTCGGCATCGGCGAGGACGGCGGTGTCACCCTCACCGGCGTGGTCCGCCCGGTGCTGCAGGGCCGCTGGGCGCCGGGGATCGGGCAGAGGCTGTCCGAGGGGGCGCTCGCGTGAGGCAGGCCCACCCGAACACCGGGTACCCGATGCGCCGCTGGGTCTTCGAAGACGCCAGGGGCCGTTATGACATCGACCTCGGCGACAGCCACGTGGACTGCTCCACCGTCGGCGACCTGACCGTGCCGGCCGACCTGGTCCTGGATTACGGCACCGACGCCGGCGGCGACCGGCTCCGCTCGCTCGTCGCGGACGGCTACGGCC
>NZ_NGFN01000855.1 GCF_002148965.1 Streptomyces swartbergensis
GGCCGGTGAGTCGTAGACCTCGTGCGGTGATTCGTAAGCCGCGTGCGGTGCGTGGTAGACGCTGTGCGGCGAGTCGTAGATCGCGCGCCCGGATCCCGGAGAACCGCCGGCAGGAGCCCGAGCACCCTCGGCTCCGCCGCCGGACGCCGCCGCGCTCGGTGAGCGACCGGCATGGGCCCGGGCACGAGCACCCTGACCGCCACCGTCGGACGCCGCCGCGCCCGGCGATCCGCCTTCACCGGCCCCGGCGCCTCGAATGCCGGCCCCGGACACCGCCGAGCCCGATGAGCGGTCGGCAGGAGTCCGAGCGCCCCGGGCGCTGCCGTCGGGTGTCGCCGGGCCCGATGCGCCGCCGCCACCGGTCCGGGTGCCTTGAGCGCCGCCGGATCCCGCCGGACCCCGAGCGCCGTCATCGGATCTGGCCGGGCCCCGAGCGCCGTCGGACGCGGTCCGGCCCCGGGGACCGCCACCAGCTGCCGCCCCACTGCCGCTGCCGGAGGCCACCGCGCCGGCACCCCCGCCGGAGGCCACCCCGCCCAGTGAGCCACCGTCGGATGCCGCTTCCGGTGAACCGAAGCCGGACGCCGTCCCCGATGAGCCACTGCCGGACGCCGCCCCCGGTGAGC
>NZ_NGFN01000856.1 GCF_002148965.1 Streptomyces swartbergensis
GCCCCGGCACCACCGCCGAGTCCCCGGAGCCGCGCCCCGCGGTGCCCGGCGTGCCCCAGGCCGCCGAGCCATAAGCGTGATGAGTCGGCCCGGAAGGAACGGCGGGCCCGGAAGGAACGGCGGGACCGGAAGCACTGAAAGCGCCAGAAGGCCCGGCGGGCCCGTGAGCACCGGTAGGCCCGTGTGGACCGGCAGGACCGGTGGGCCCGGCAGGCCCGACAGGCCCGTCAGCACCGGTAGGCGCGGAAGCACCGGTACGCCCGTGGCCACCGGCGGCAGGACCGGTGGGCCCAGCAGGCGCAGTAGGCCCGTGCGCACCGGCAGGCCCGTGTGCACCGGCAGGACCGGTAGGCCCAGCAAGCCCGTTCGCACCGGTAGGCCCGATCGCACCGGTAGGCCCCACCGCACCGGCAGGCCCGTACGCACCAGCAGGGCCGACTGGCCCGGCAGGCCCGTGACCATCGGCAGGCCCGGCAGGCCCGGCAGGCCCGGCAGGCCCGGCAGGCCCCGCAGGCCCCGCAGGCCCGGCAAGGATCGGGTCCGGCGTGCGCGTGTCCACCCCCGAGGCGCCGGCAGGCCCGGGTACGCGTACGTGCCCCTCCCCGTCCGGCGTCGTGTCC
>NZ_NGFN01000857.1 GCF_002148965.1 Streptomyces swartbergensis
ACGAAGACGTCACCAAGCTGAAGCAGGAAGTCGTCCGCGAGGTCACAGCCACCCTCATGTTCGGCACCCAGCTAGCCCCCGAGGGCCGCTTCCCGACCATCCTCGACCGCGCCGACAAAGACCTCCAGGCCCTAACCGCAGCGCTCCTCTACAGCGACGGCGCTGCCGCGCACCTGGCGAAATTCGCCGAAGAGCCCGCCTACATCGACGGCGCCCTGCACTTCGCCTGCCTGCTCAGCCTCGCCGACTCCTCTGAAGGAGCCCAGTGGTGGTGGCAGTTCGCGGCCGGCGCCGGCAACGCCACCGCCGCCCACTGCCTGCACCTGTTCCACCTCGGCCGCGGCGAACTCCGCGACGCCGACCACTGGGCCCACCAGGCCGTCACCATGGACACCCACGTCCAACTCACACCCTTCTCCCGCCGGCGGACACCCCGTCACCGCCCCACCCTCGCCCTGCGCGAAGCAGTCGGCCGTCTCCAGGTCAACGAAGTCGAAGAGTGGGGCTTCCAGGTCTTCCGCCCCGACTCACATCTCGCCCACCAGATCGAAGAGCTCGCCGACGCCCCCTGACCCCCAGACGTCCGCCCCTCGCCACTCGAACGTACGGCTGCCSCGGCA
>NZ_NGFN01000858.1 GCF_002148965.1 Streptomyces swartbergensis
GAAGCCAGGACACCGCCCAGGGCCGGGCCCGCGAACTGCGCCGCGAGGGTCTGGCCGGACTGCAGATTGGCGTTGGCCCTGGGCAGCAGCTCCGGGGCGACCAGACGCGGCAGGAGCGACTGGGCGGCGAGGTCCACGAACGTCCCCATCGCCGCTATCAGGAACGCGCCGGCCACCAGCGCCCACACCGGCAGCAGCCCCGCCCAGGCGAGCAGGCCGAGCACGGCCACCAGCGGGAAGCGGCACTTCGACGCCCAGTTGATGACGGCCATCGGCGCGCAGCGGTCGACGATCACTCCCGCGGGCAGGATCAGCAGCAGCCACGGCGCCCGTATGGCGACGCCCACGGCGCTGACCACCAGCGCCGAGTCGCTCAAGGAGAGAGCCAGCAGTGGCAGCGTGACCAGGTAGACGCCGTCCGCCAGGTTCGAGCCCAGCACGGACGCCTGGAAGATCCGGAACGGGGCACCGAGGTTCCGGTCCGCCGGTGCGGACAGGGCGGGCTGCTCGGGGGAGGCACGCATGGGCCGTCTCACGCCCCCACCAGCAGGACACTGTTCATGACGACGTCCTCGCCGGCGTTGAGCACGAGCCCCGCCGAGGGAGTGCCGTGCCGC
>NZ_NGFN01000859.1 GCF_002148965.1 Streptomyces swartbergensis
CCGCGTTGTTGATCCCGCTGGCCAGCCCCGCCCGGGACACATCCACCGACCCCAGCACGGTCGCCGTCAGCGGCGCCACCAGCGTGACCATGCCCAGCCCGAGCACCACCAGCGCCGGCAGCACATCGGCCACGTACGACGTCCCCGGCCCGACCCGCAGCATCAGCAGCATCCCCGCGGCGCACAGCAGCGGCCCCACCGTGAGCGGCAGCCGCGGCCCGATCCGGTCGGCCAGCTCACCGGAGCGCGCCGACAGCACCAGCATCAGCGCGGTCGTCGGCAGCAACGCCGTACCGGCCGCGAGGGCCGAATAGCCCACCACCACCTGGAGCTGAAGCGCGGCGAGGAAGAAGAACCCGCCGAGGGCCGCGTACACGCACAGCGTGACCAGGTTGACCGCCGTGAACTGGCGGGAGGAGAAGATGTCCGGCGGCATCATCGGCTCGGACCGCCGCCGCTCGACGACCACGAACGCGACGGCCGCGACCGCCCCCGCCACCGCCGTACCCGCCACCACCAGGCCGTCCGCACCGGCCGCCTCGATCAACGCGTACGTCAGCAGCGCGAGCGCCGACGCGCCCAGCACCGCCCCCAGCACGTCGAACCGGCCCCGGGC
>NZ_NGFN01000086.1:0-703 GCF_002148965.1 Streptomyces swartbergensis
GTCCGAGGGCTCTTGCCGGGGCTCTGCGGGGCGGACCGGGGGTGCCGCGGGTGCGTTGTCCCTGCCTCCGTACAGCTCCGCGGCCGTGGCCAGGATGCGGAGGCAGGCCGGGCCGTCGAGGGCGGTGTGGTTGATGGTGACGACGAGGACCGAGTCCACCACTTCGAGCCGTATCGGCGGGGACACCGACAGCGGTGGCGCCTCCGTCAGGGCCCGGGTCCTGGCGTCCTGCAGCGCCCGCGGCCCCGACGGGGCGAAGGTCACCACCTCCACATCGGGCTCCGGCGTCAGCTCCCACTCGTAGCGCCGCCGGTACCACGGCCCCCGCGCTTCCCGCATCAGGATCCGCGGATGCCGGTGCAGGGCCTCCGTGAACGCCTTGCGCAGGCGGGACTGGTCGACGGGGCCGGGGAGGTGGACCTCGATGTGGACCGTCTCCGGTTCCTCCTCCTGGAGGCAGTGCCGGGACACCTCGTCCACCACCGGGAACGGGACGCGTACCGGTGCCGTCATGCGGGCTCGCCCTTCCCCGTGTCCGTCGTCCTGGGCAGCTGCTGCGTCGGTGCCTCCGAGGAGGGCCCTTCGCGCAGACTCACCAGGCCGGCGAACAGGCCGATCAAGGCCAGCAGTTGGGCCGTACGGCCGAACGCCCCCTCGCCCGCGCCCACCGGCTCCCCGGCCCCGAAGGCAGCGGCGATGCCCG
>NZ_NGFN01000086.1:793-26044 GCF_002148965.1 Streptomyces swartbergensis
CGCTCCCGCCAGTGCCGCGAACGCGATCGGCACCAGCAGCGCGTGCCGCCTGGCCGCGAGCAGCGCCAGCGCCGGGACCAGCAGCGCGAGCCAGCCCGCGATGACGGCTCCGACCAGCGTCAGCGCCACCGTGCCGAGCCACAGGCCGGGCAGCGGCGGGGCCGGTTGCGGTGCGTCGGGGTTGGGGGCGTTGCGGCGCCAGAGCGCCAGGCCCAGCAGCACCGCGATGCTGACCCCGCTGCCGATCAGCCCGGCGTCGTACGTGGTGGCCGGTTCGTAGGACAGCTTGACCGTGCCGCCCGCCCCGGCCGGGATCCGCCAGCCCTGCTGCCAGCCGTCCAGCCGCAGCGGGGTGAGCTCCTTGCCGTCGAGGGTGGCCTTCCAGCCGTCGTTGTAGTTCTCGTACGTCGTCAGGTACGAGGCCGCGCCCGAGCCGACCGTCACCTCGCGCCGGTCGCCCAGCCAGTCCCGGACCCGCAGCTCACGCCCGGCCGCGGCGGCCTCCGGGACCGTCCCGCGGGTCAGGGTGACGTCCGTCAGCGCGAGGGGTCCGGCGTCGCCGCCCTCCAGCCGGTGGTCGCCCGAGGACAGCTGCACCTCGGCGTCGCTCCGGCCCTCCTGGCAGAGCGTCACCTCCACGCCCCGCCGCTCCACCAGGTCACGCACGGTGCCCTTCGCGCTCGTCTGGTACAGCTCGCCGTCCAGCGCCACGTCGGGGCCCTTGCCGCACGGCAGGGAGAACTTCCGGGTGCCGTCCGGCTGCGGGGTGCGGTACTGGTCGAGGGAGGGGATGTACGCCTCCGTGAGGCCCACCGGGAGGCGCAGCTTCTCGTCGGCGACCGGGTTGTGCAGGGTCAGCGGGGCCGTCTCGGTGATCGTGATGTCGAGCCGGTCGGTGGTGATCGGCGGGAAGCGGACCCAGCCGTTCTCGTCGACGCCGGCGATCGTCGCGCCGTCCGGGGAGCTGATGTGCACCTGGGAGGCGCGGGTGGACAGGCCGCCCGCGGGGGCCAGGACGAGTTCGCCGACCGGCTGCTTGCCGTCCCAGCTCAGGTGGATCGTCGGCCGGTCGCCCGCGATCCACGCCGTCGTCAGGTCGCCGTCGGTGAGGTTGCGTGCCGCGAGGCCCGCGCCGAGGCTCGCCGTGGAGTCGGCGGTGGCGACGATCCGGGACTGCTGCTCGGGCGCGACCTCGTACAGCAGCCGGTCGAGTTCCTCGCCCGGCACCGGCACCGCGCTCGCCGTCACCTCGTACGTCCCGGCGGCCGGTGTCGTGAAGCGGCGGTGCAGGCCGGCCTCGGTACCGGTCGCGGAGAGGCCGGTCGGGTCGGAGGCCCGGTGCAGGGAGACGACCGTGGCGGCAGCGGTCGCGTCGTCCGCGTCCGCCGGGAGCCGCAGCAGCCGCGTCACCTGCACGTCCGGCAGGTCGATCTCGGAGAAGCCCGCACCGGTGAGCCCGGCCCGGCGCTCCACCGAGTCCACGATCGTCAGCTTCATCCACCGCGTGCCGCCCTCGGGCGCCTTGACGCTCTGCGCCGTGCCGTTCGGCCGGAGGAAGCTCGTCCGCTCGCCCTTCTCCGTCTCCACCCGCACCTTCGTCGCCGCCGCCCGCACGCTCTCCTGCGGCAGCGGCGTGACCTTGAAGGAGGACGGCATGTCATAGGAGCCGGTGAAGCCGATGCGCAGCCACTGCCCGTCCGGCGTGTCCGGCGAGCCCTCCGTCCACGCGGTGTCCGGGTTGCCGTCGAAGGCGTTCACCGGGTCGAACTGCGGCAGGTGGAAGAGCCAGTTGCCGTACGAGGAGGCCGTCACCGAGCGGGCGCCGCGCAGTTCGGCCACCGTCTGGTGCTCCGCGCCCTCGGTCGGCAGGATCTGGCGGGGCTTCTCGCCCGGGTCCTGCTGGGCGTCGGGCGCGTTGCGCTCGTCGCGCGTGTACGTGTACGACGTACCGGCGTTGACCACGCCGAACCGGGTGTCGGCGCGCCGCATCCCGTCGCCCACCACCTGCACCGCCGGGGTGCCGAGCCCCGGGTGGTTGTCGCCGGTGAGGACGGTCGCCCGCCCGCGCAGCCGCGACGCCAGCGGCAGCAGTGCCTCCGGGCCGCCGGACACCACGGCCGTGTCGGAGACCGGCATGAGTCCCGCCTGCCCGGGCCGGACCACGTTCTGGCCGGCCGGCCGGTAGATCTCCACCGCCCGCTGCCGCGCGTACAGCCCCTCGACCTGGAGCGGGGCGTCCTGCGCGATCCGGCCGCCGGTCATCACCGGCCCCAGCCCCGTCACCCGCTCGTACCCCGACTGTTCGAGGGTGCGCTTGACGGTCGCGGTCGGCACATGGCCGATCTGGTCGGGGTCGAGATCGTTGCGTACGACGACGTAGTACAGCCCGGCCCGGCTCAAGTAGTCGGCCAAGCCCGGGACTTCGGCGCCGGACAGCAGCGCCTGCTCGACGGCATCCATGGCGCGCCGGTTGCCGGGTGTGCCGAAGGGGACGTAGTCGCGCTGGGCCCACCGCGACTCGGCGAGCACGTCGAGCGGCTGGTCGATGGGCGAGCCCCAGGTGTAGACGCCGTGCGCGGTCGCGGGGACGACCAGGGCGCGCGAGTCGGGCGAGTACTTCTCCAGCCAGTCGGCCGTGGCCTGCCAGTAGGTGGGGAGCTTCTGGAAGGAACCCGGGTTGAGGATCGAGCCGTTGAGGTACGGCCACAGCAGCCCGGGCAGGATCAGCACCGCCGCGACCAGCGGGGCGAAGCGCCGGCCGCGCACCGGGCGGGCCCCGCGCGACTCGGCGGCCACACCCACCAGATGCGCCAGGCCCAGCACGAACGCCAGCGCCAGGCCCGTCTGGAACTTGTAGATGTTGCGGAACGGCGACAGCCAGCCGTCCAGCCAGCCCTGCACGACCCCGTGGAACGGCGCCCCGAACGCCCCGCCGTACCCGGCGAGCAGCACCAGTGCCGCCACGAGCACCGTCAGCACGAGCCACCGCCGCTCGGGCATGTCCCGCCGGGCGAGCCCGGCAAGACCGAGCCCGGCCGCGAGCGCCGAGCACACGATCACGACGACCGACGAGGCCACGGCCCACCCGGCGGGCAGCCACGCCTCACCGAAGTGCAGATAGGCGACCCAGTTCCCGGCGCCGCGCAGCGCCTCGGTCGCGGACATGGTGTCCGTCGTCGTCTGCGACGTCTCTATATAGGGCAGGAAGTTCTCGCCGTAGACGCCGAGCAGCAGCAGCGGCACCCACCACCAGGCCGTCACGACGATCACGGCCGGAGCCCACCAGGCGATCAGCTTGCGCTGCCGTGGCCCGGGCGGCCGGGACAGCAGATACAGCCCGACCGGCAGCAGGGACGCCAGCGTCGCCGAGGCGTTCACGCCGCCCATGAACGGCACCAGCAGCGCCGACCGCAGGGCCGCGACCCGGGCGGCGTACCGCTCGTTCGTCAGCGGCAGCAGCACCCACGGCAGGAACGCGCCGGGCAGCGCGGCGGCCGACGTGGAGCCGATGACGGTGGTGAACACCGGCCACAGCGCGTACGCCACGGCACCCAGCAGCCGGGAGGCACCACTGCCCACCCGCAGCCGCTCGGCCAGCCGCAGCGCACCCCAGAAGGCGACGGACACGATCAGCGACATCCACAGCCGCTCCGCCAGCCACACCGGCAGCTGTACGAGGTCGCACAGCCAGTAGAACGGCAGCATCGGCCACAGATAGCCGACGTACTGGTCCTGGATCCCGCCGAACCCGGCCCGGTCGTGCCACAACTGCCCCAGGTCGGCGAGGAACTGACCCGGGTCGACCGTCACACCGAGCTTGGTGTCGAACGTCTGCCGTCCCGGCTGCACCGCCAGGAACAGCACGAACACCACGGCCCAGAAACCCAGCAGCCAGCGCCGCGACCGCGGGCCCTCGGGCGGGCCCGCCGCGGTCGCGGTGGTGGGGACGGCTGCCGGTGGAGGAGCCTGGACCGTGGTTGTCATGTAGGGCACCGCCGCAGAATGAGGAGGAGGTTCCAGGTGGCGAACTCACGGAGGACGGGCGCCTTGACGACGGCCTCCGCGAGGAACGGCCAGTAGCGGGAGCGCGCTGAGACGACCGTGACGTCGTCCCGGGCACGCACCTGCCGCAGGGTGGATCCGATGTGCACCGCGAACAGGTTCTCGCCGAGCGTGTGCTTGGCGGGCCTGCCGGTCCGCCGCAGATAGCGGGCCCGGGCCCGCTCGGCACCGAAGTAGTGCCACGGGGCCCATTCGTGCCCGCCCCACGGCGACAGCCAGTTGGTGAACGACACGTAGATCAGCCCGCCGGGCCGCGTCACCCGGGCCAGCTCACTCAGGAACGTCTCCGGGTCGGCCACGTGCTCCAGCACGTTGGAGGAGAACGTGACGTCCGCGACGCCGTCCCGCAGGGGCAGCAGGTATCCGTCGGCGACGACGGCCGAGTCGGGGGGCTTCTCGCCGAGTTCGGCCATGTCCGGCTCGAAGAGGAACGCGTGGGCTCCGCGTCGCCGGAACTCCTCGGTGAAGTAGCCGCTGCCGCCGCCGACGTCGACGACGGTACGTCCGGCGACGGGCCCGTCGTAGGCCTCGACCTGGTCGGCGGCGTCCCGGGCGAGCAGCGAGTAGCAGCTTTCGGGATCGTCCTGTTCGTGGAGGAAGGCGCGGAACAGGGCGAGAGACCGTCGCAAGGAGGGGTCTTTTCCCTGCGGGCGCGGGGCTGTGACATGTGCGGCTCCGCCGCGTGGGCGCTTCGGCGGTATCACGGAGCCCAGCCCCTCACCGCCTCCGCGGCCACCGCCCGAAACTGCCGCACAGTCCGGTCCCACCGGAACTGCGCCGCCCGCTCCCGGGCCGCCTTGCCCATCAGCTCCCGCCGCGACCCGGACAGGCCGAGCGCACACCACGCGGCGGCGAACGAGGACTCGCCGCGCGCGAGAACTCCGGTCTCACCGTCCACCACGGAGTCCTTGAGCCCCGGCACGTCGAAGGCCACGGTCGGCGTCTCCCGCGCCGCTGCCTCCGTCACGACCAGACCCCACCCCTCCACGGCGGAGGGATGCAGCAACAACCAGGCCGCGCACAGCAGCCGGTGCTTCTCGGCCTCCGAGACATAGCCGGTGAACTCCACGCCGGGCCCGGCGAGTTGTTCCAGACGGGCCCGCTCCGGCCCGTCACCGACGATCACCAGCCGCCCGCCGGTGACCGGCCGCACCCGCTCCCACAACCGCAGCAGCAGATCGATCCGCTTGTACTCGACCAGTCGGCCGACGGCGACGAACAACGGCTCGGGGGAGCGCTCGGCCCGCGGCGCCGGCTCCTCGACGCCGTTGTGCACGACCCGGATACGGTCCCGCTCGACGCCGATCGCGCGCAGCGCGTGGGCGGTGGAAGGGGAGACCGCGACCAGCAGACTCCGCTGCTGCGCCCCGGTCAGGGCCCAGTGTTCGAGTCTTCGGCCGATCCGCGCGGCCGGGGCCAGCGGCCCGCCGAAGCGCATCTTCCACAGGTCGGTATGGACGTGGTTGACCAGGCACAGCGTGGGCCCGGAGTGCCACAGCGGCGCCAGGTACGGCATGCCGTTGCACACCTCGACCAGCAGGTCGCAGTCGCCGACCTGGCGGGCGAAGGCCGACCGGGCGCGCAGATAGTGCCCGTACGGGCCGCCCGCCGAGACGACCCGGTAGTCCCGGAAGGCCGCGGGGCCCCCGCACAGCAGGGTCACCTGGTGGCCGAGCCGGGTCAGGCCGTCGGCGAGCTTGTCGACCAGCAGCTCGGAGCCGCCGGCGGACGGATTGTCCAGATCACGATGGGCCAGGAAGACGATCCGGCGCGGATGTGGGGGAAGCGCCGGAAGGTGCTGCGGCGCGCTGGGGGACGCGGCGCGCAGCTGGGACGGCACGTGCTGGGGCATGGGTGCTCCAACTCGTCTCGGGGTGCGGAACTAGCGTGGGGGCAGGTCTGGCTCTGGGGGTCTTGCTGTGGGGGGCCTGAGCCCTTCCTGGGAGGGGAGTGTGGACGGGTTGTGCTCGGGTGGGGTTGGACAGTTTTCGCCCGGACGTTCTCCACGGCTACTCACCGGCGTGACAATTTCGGGCTTTGTTAGAGCTGACGTCACATCACATCGTGAGGGTGGGCTGGGGCGTACTGGGCGTATCGGACGGAGCGGGCTGCTCCGGCTCCTTCCGCCCACGCGCCACCAGAACGCCACCCGCCACCGCGAGCAGCACACCCGCCACACCGGCCCCGATCGGCAACGTCGTGCCCACCATGCGCAGTTGACCGCTGTCCCGCTTCGCCTGCCGCACGGCCTCCTTCTGCGTCTCGGTCGTGAACGAGAGCTTCCGGCTGTCCAGCAGCACGGCCGCGTCCTTCTTCCCGCCCGGCGCCCGCAGGGTCCGCTTGGGCCCGGTCTGCGCGTAGATCACCCGGCCGGTGGCCTGGTCGACGACCAGCTCGAAGCCGTGGTTGGAGTACCACTCCTCGGCCAGCACCTGCGGCCGCTGAGGCTGGTCGACGAGGCTGCCGGGGACCATCCGCGTGCCGGTCCTCGTCGGCGGCACGGAGCCGGTGAACTTGTAGCCCGTGTAGCCCTGGACCTTCTCGGTGCCCCGGTAGCGCAGCACGACCGTGTCGCCGAGGGTGTTGTCCCACCACTGGTACGAGCGTTTCTGCACGTCGAAGGGGAACTTCAGATAGGCCTCGCCCTCGATGTACGGCTTCTCGCCGCAGCAGTGCACGGGCCGGGTGGTCTTGCGGTCCATCACCCAGCGGTGCGGCACGAAGTCCAGCGCGTCGTGCGGGTCGGCAGCCGGCAGCGACTTGTCGGTGTCGACCGTGGTCGTCACGTCCCAGACGGCGTTGCCGCTGCGTTCGCTGTCCTCGACGTTGCCCCGCACCCGCTGGGTCACGGTGATCTTCCGGTCGGGCACCGTCTCGATCCGGTCAGTGTCGAAGACGCTGCCCCGGCCCGTGTAGACGGCGGTCGTGTCGATGTCGATCGGGTTCACCGCGGCACGCGGCTGCACGTACCAGGCGAGCAGTGGCGCCAGCACCAGCAGGAACGTGCCGAGACCCAGCAGGATCAGGGAAAAAGGAGAGGTAGTACGGCGCATCCGGGCACTCCAGTGGCTTGGGGCGGCTCGACGTACGAGAAGGCCGGCACGGCGGGGAATACAGCGCGTGCGGCTGGGCCGGGAACCGTAGGCGGCTCTTGACGGGGTGTCAATGCTTGTCGAGACTGGGCGCGACAGGCAGGGACGGGGTGCCGGGGTGGGGCAACCTCCGGACGATCTCCGGACGAATCCGGACAGAGAGGCTGACCCTGCGATGTCGAGACTGCTCGCTGCCGCGCTGACCGTCGCGCTCGCCGCCGCCCTAGCCGTGGGCGCCGCGCTGGGCGTCGTCGCGCTGCTCGAAGCCACACCCGACCAGCCGAACACGCCCCTGATCACCTATGAGCAGGCCGGGCAGGGGAGTTGACGGTGACGGCTGCCCGCACCGGAACCGTCACCACGCGCTCGGCCTGGCACGACGTACCGCGTTTTCAGGTGCGCCGGTTCGCGGCGATCGCCATGGCCGAGGCGCCCGAGCTCGCCGAGGAGATCCTCCGCGAGATACAGCGCGAGTACCCGCACCTGCCCGTCGTTCTCGACGACTCCGGCGAGCCCATGGCCCTGGTCGGCATCCGCCGCGCCATCGAGGTCTTCGTGCAGCACCTGGAGAACTCGGAGGGCCGGCCCACCGTCCCGCCCGGTGTCTTCCAGGACTTCGGCCGCGGCGAGGGCCTCAACGGCCGCTCGCTCGACTCCCTCCAGGCCATCTACCGCATGGGCGTACGCCTGGCCTGGCGCCGCTTCGCCGACATCGGCCAGCGCGTGGAGATCCCGCCCCCGGCGATGTACGAACTCGTGGACGCGGGCTACGAGTACCTGGACGGCCTGGTCGACCAGTCCGTACGCGGCTACGCCGAGGCCGCGGCCCGCCAGGCCGGCGAACGCCTGCGCCTCCAGCGCCGCCTGATGGAACTCCTGCTGGCCGAGCACCACCGCGGCGACCCCACCGAGGCCTTCACCGAACGCGCCGCCCGCATCGGCTGGCCCCTGCCGGAGAAGGTCGCGGTCGGCGTCCTGCTGCGCCCCGCCCGGGAGGCCATGGCCCCCGCGGTGGGCCAGGGGGTCCTGCTCGACATGGAGTACGAGCAGCCCCGCATGGTCGTGCCGGAGCCGGACGCGGCAGGCCGCCCCGAACTCCTGCACCGGGCCCTGGCCGGCTGGTCCGGCGCGATCGGCCCGCCCGTCCCGCTCACCGACGCGGCGAAGTCACTGCGCTGGGCCGAGGCCGCCGTACGTCTCATGGAACGGGACCTGCTCCCCTCGGGCGAGGTCCTCTACTGCACCGAGCACACCGAGGCGCTGGTCCTCCTCCAGCCCGAGGAACTGATCGACGACCTGGCCCTGAGATGCCTGGCCCCCCTCACCCACTGCGGCCCCACCCACGGCCGCCGCCTCGCGGAGACCCTCCTGGCCTGGCTGGAGACCCGGGGCGGAGCACCGGAGGTCGCGACCCGGCTCGGCGTCCACCCCCAGACCGTCCGCTACCGGCTCCGCCAGATCCGCGAACTGTGGGGCGACGAGATCGACGACCCCGACCGGCGTTTCGAACTGGAGCTGGTGCTGCGGGCGCAGCGGCTGCGGGGGGAGCTGGGGGCGGTGCGTCCGCGGCGGTGAGCCGGGCTGCGCACCCGGCGATGATCACCGCCGCCCCGCTGTCACACCGCGGCCCGCTCCTTCGCCATGGCCCGCCCGGATGCCGGAGCGTCCAGATGAACCACCACCGAGGTGTAGAACCGGTGCACGGCATCGTCGACGCTGCGGATGAAGCCGGACTCGGCGCTGCCGCGCCCGCTGCCCATGCCCTTGAAGAGGGACAGACGGAAGCCGGTGATGCGGGCGGCGCTGTCCTTCGGGAGCAGATCCGCCGGTTCGGGCCGCAGCCGCTCCAGTGTGCCCCGAGGGCCGCCCGTCCCGCCCTCCACCAGCGTCTCGACGTGCAGATCCGCCGGCGCCTCGGCGAGGCGGCGGACCAGACGCTTGGCCCAGGTCAGCGGGTAGCCCTGCTCGGGTGCCGGGATCTCCACGGACGTACGCAGTTTGGCGGTCCGCAGATCCGCGCTGACGGTGAGCAGCCCGGGTGCGCCCTCGACCCGCAACTCCGCCTGGAGCCTGCCCTCCACGCACAACTGGTCGGCCAGGCGGGCGCGGCGGGCCCCCGGATCGATGCCGCGCCTGGTGCGCTGGGCGGGCAGCACCTTCTGCCCGAGTTCGCCGCCGAGCCGCAGGCAGACCTGGCGGATGAGCCGCTCCCAGCTCTCGACGACCTCCAGGGCGCGCGGGTCGCCCTGGCAGAGCGTCTCGTCACTGATGCCGTTGCGGACCGGCACCCAGGCCGAGCCCATGTTCTGAAACCCGTGGCAACCGGAGTTCTCGTGCTGGAGGTAATGCAGAAGGTCCTGGAGCAGCCAGGTGCGCGCCGCGTTCCCGACACCCTCGTGACGGATCAGCATCTGGGCCTGATGGGCCACTTCGGCCCACGACAGGTGCCAGAGAGCCACCTGGTGCTTGCGCCGCCGGTCGATCTTCACGTCGACCAGCGGACTGCCCTCCAGCGCGACGTCGTTCGACAGCGTGATCACGGCCTCGTAACCCCGCCGGGCGGCGATGTCCATGTAGGCCTGAACCTGATCGGACTTCAGGGGATTGCCGTTGGTCTTGGTCTCCACGAGCGCCGTCCACAGCTTCCCGGCGCGCTCCACGCGGATCACTCCGTCGGGGCGCCGTGGGGTGTCGCCGTGCGGCAGGGACACCTCGGTGAAGGTCTCCATACGGCCGGACGGCGCACCGAACGGGGCGGTGATCCGCCTGCCGAACCGGGGCACCTGGGCCATCACCGACAACAGCACCGAGGTGGAGCGCGTCTCCCGGTCCCGGTCGCTCTTGAGTGCCGACACCGGGAAGAGCCGGGCCTGCTTCCAGGACTCGTTCTCCGCCAGGCTCTTCACGGGCGCCCTGGGCGGCGTGACCTTCTTCTTCGCGGTCCGGGGCCGGGCCGTCCGCTTCTTCGGGGCGGCTTCCTCGTCGGCCGGCGGGCGTGGTGCCGGGACGGCCTCCAGCGTCGTCCGCGGCGGGGCCTCGGCGGGGACGGCGGCCGATGACTCCTCCGCGACCGCCTCCGCCTCCGCGACCGCTTCCGCCTCCGCGACCGCCTCCGGGGACTCCGCTTCGTCGTCCTCGATGTCGACGCCGAAGTCCGTCGCCAGCCCCGCCAGCCCGCTCTCGTAGCCCTGCCCGACGGCCCGGAACTTCCACTCCTCACCGCGCCGGTACAGCTCGCCGAAGATGATCGCGCTCACCGGGCCGGCGTCCTCGATGACGAACCGGAGGAGGCCTTCGCCGCCCGCGTCCGCCAGCGTGACCTTCAGGTCGTCCAGCTCCCCGAAGCGCGCTCCCTCGTACCGGCTCGCGGCCACGACGATCCGCTCCACCTCGGCCGGGACCGCGGTCAGGTCGAAGCTGATCCGGTCCTCGCTGCCGTCTCCCGTCGGTTCCTTGCCGAGGAGCTGCACACTGCCGTCGGCGGCCACCGGGTTGTTGTAGAAGTAGAAGTCGGCGTCGCTGCGTACCTTGCCGTCCGCGTCCAGCAGCAGGACGGACACGTCGGCGTCGCCCTCGCCGGTCGGGCTGGACCAGCCCAGACTCACAATCGCGGATTCGATGTTCTCGCTCAGGGCCGTCAAAGACACGTTCGAGCCCATGGTCATGTCACGCACAGAGATCCCCCACCCTTGCGACACCTGTGACGTGTCGCACACAGGGCACTTTAATGTGCACTGAACGTGTCTGTGGTGTGCTCGTGGGTTTCCGTCCGCCAGGCCTCTGCCCATTGCCCGGGCAAACCTCTATGGCTAGCCTGTGTTCGTCATGCCGATCGCCTGTTGATATCTCGAACGCTGATATCGCGAACCCAGGCGCCTGAGACATATAGGGAGGGGGCCGGTCGTGGGACGCCTTGTACCAGCCGTGACCCGGGCTCTCGACATTCTCGAGCTCTTTCTCGACGGGGACGGGACGCTCTCCGCCCCCGACATCGTGCGCAAGCTCCAGCTGCCGCGCACGACCGTGCACGAGCTGGTGACCACGCTCGCCGCCCGGAAGTACATCGTCCCCGTGCCCGGCCAGCCCGGACGCTACCGGCTCGGCGTGCGCCCGTACCAGCTCGGTGCCCGCTACGCCGAGCAGCTCGACCTCGCGGCCGAGGGGCAGCAGGTCGCCCGGTCCGTCGCCGAGACCTGCGACGAGACGGTGCACGTGGCGATCCTGGAGGACACGGACGTCATCTACATCGCCAAGGTCGACTCCACCCACGCCGTGCGGATGGTGTCGGCGGCCGGGCGCAGGCTGCCCGCCCACTGCACCTCCGTCGGCAAGATGCTGCTGGCCTCCCTTCCCGAGCACGAGCTCGCCGCGCGGTTCCCCGACGGCGCCGAGCTGGTCGCGATGACCCCCAACAGCATCACCGACCCGGCCGCTCTGCGCGAGACCCTGGCCGGGATCCGTGAGCGGGGCATCGCCGTGGAGAGCCGCGAGTCCAACCCGGACGTGAGCTGCGTGGCCGCACCGGTCCGCGACCGCACCGGCCAGGTCGTCGCCGCCCTGTCGATCTCCGTGCCCATGATCCGCTGGAGCGAGGAGCGCCGCGCCGAGCTGGAGCAGCTCGCCGCGAAGGGCGCCGCCGAGCTGTCCGAGCACCTCGGCTACCGGAGCGTGGCATGACGACGACGCCGTACGAGGTCGCCGTACGCGCCGAGGCCGAGCTCGGCGAGGGGCCGACCTGGGATGCGGCGGCCGGCCGGCTCCTGTGGATCGACATTCTCGGCTGCCGGGTGCACACCTACGACCCGGCCACGGGGCGCCGCACGGTCCGCCGGACGGAACAGCACGTGGGTGCGGTCAAGCCGCGGGCCGGGGGCGGGCTGGTGCTCAACCTGCGCGACGGCATCGGTCTCCTCGACCCCGACGGCGACTCCCACGGCGGCTTCCGCTGGCTGCACCGCGAGCCCGTGCCCGGCCGCCGCGCCAACGACGCCGCCGTCGCGCCGGACGGCTCGCTGTGGGCCGGCACGATGCGCTACGACGAGGCACCCGGGGGCGGCACGCTGTCCCGGATCACCGGTGACGGCTCGGTCGAGGTGGTCCTCGACGACGTGGCCGTGAGCAACGGCACGGGGTGGAGTCCCGATGGCCGGCTCATGTACTACATCGACTCCCCGACCCGGCGGGTCGACGTCTTCGACCACGCGGACGGGCGGCTGTCCGGGCGGCGGACCCTCGCCGTGATCGAGGACGGCGCGGGGTTTCCCGACGGGCTGACCGTGGATGCCGACGGTTGTGTGTGGGTGGCGTTGTGGCAGGGGGCGGCGGTGCGCAGGTACACGCCGGAGGGGCGGCTGGATCGGGTGATCGAGTTGCCTGTGCCCTTGGTCACGGCTTGTGCGTTCGGTGGGGCCGGGCTGAGTGATCTTTACATCACGACGGCTCGGGTCGGGCTGACGGAGCCGCCTGCGTTGGCGGGCTCGTTGTTCGTGGTGCCGAGGGCGGGGAAGGGCCTGGCGCAGCCCGCGTTCGCAGGCTGAGCTCCGCTGGTGGGGGCGGGCGCCGCTAAGTGTCCAACCCGGCGGCCTTCCGTTCCTCCGGCGTCAGCGGCGGAGCCGTCAGCGCCGGCTTCAGCGGGCCCGCCACCGCCGCCACCATCACGGAGGGTGTCAGCAGCACCCCCGCCCCCCGCTCCAGCGACGTCACGTCCGTCACCCGGCGGGCGATGCGGCCGTTGCCCGTCGCCGTGTACATCAGCCGGTCGACGTACGCCGTCACGAGCCGGTCCCGGAGCGTGGGGCCCTGTTCCGTCGCGCCCGGGTAGAAGACGTCCTGCCCGATCGCCAGGTCCCAGGCCGCGCCGACCGGGCGGGACACCGCCTTCTGGATCTGCCGGGACAGCCCGGGAGCAGCCCAGCCGTGCCGCCGTACCGTGTCCCGCAGGAGCAGGGCGCTCTGCGCGGCGACGGCCAGGCCGTGCCCGTAGAGCGGGTTGAACGCGGCGAGGGCGTCGCCGAGGACGGCGAAGTTCGCGGGCCACACCGGCATCCGCTCGTAGAAGTGCCGGCGGTTGACGGTGGTGCGGGTGTACGCCACGTCGGACAGCGGCTCGGCTCGTTCGAGCAGTTCGCCGATGACGGGGTGGCGCAGGTCCTCGAGGGCGAAGGGGACGAAGTCGTCGTTGTCCGGGGACGGTTGGCCGCCGCGCGTGCCGGACAGGGTGACGATCCACCGGCCTTCCTCGATGGGCAGCAGGAAGCCCGCCCGGCCGGGCCCGCCCTCACGTCGGTCGGGCTGGATGTTGACGACGGGGAAGCCGTCGCGGGCCGCGGCGGGGGCGAGGTAGAGGCGGCTGGCGTACGCCAGGCCCGCGTCGACCTCGCGTCGCTCCGCCGGCGGCAGGCCGAGGGCGGTCAGCCACCGGGCGGCCTGGGAGCCGCGGCCCGAGGCGTCGACGACCAGGTCCGCGTCGAGGGTCCGCTCGGGGCCGTCGGGGGGCCGGATCCGTACGCCGGTGACGGCCGCCTCCGTGCCGGTCAGGCCCACCGCCTCCGCCCGCTCGACGACCTCGATCCGCCGGTCGGCCAGGACCCGGGCGCGGACCGTGGCGTCYAGGAGGTCCCGGCCGGCGAGGATCACGTGGTGGGACTCGGCCCAGCGCCGGAACCAGCCCCGCGTGCCCAGGGCCACCATGTCCGTCGTGACCGGCCGCCGGTTCGCCCCGGCCTCCCGGAGCGCCCCGGTGATCCCCGGCAGCAGTTCCTCCATGGCCAGCACCCCGCCCGACCAGAGCATGTGGGCGTGCCGTGCCTGCGGCAGTCCCTTGCGGGGGCCGGGGGAGGCGGGCAGTGCGTCGCGCTCCACGACGACGACCCGGTCGGCGACGTCGGCCAGGGCGCGGGCCGCGAGCATGCCRGAGTGGGATCCCCCCAGGACGACGGCGGTTCTGGCGGGGGTGGGACGGTCAGTCATGCGCGGGCGTTCTCTCTCCCGGGGGCGGCCGCGCGTGAGCGTACCGCCTCGATGTGGTCGCGGTGACGCAGGGCCAGGGACACGGCCTGGATCTCCTGGAGCAGGTAGGCGGTGTCGGGGCCGGACGGCGAGGCGGCGCTGTCGGTCTGCGGGTCCCGCTCCCGCGCGGCGACGGCGTCCAGGATCGTGACGGCGGCGGCCAGTGCCTCCCCCCGGCCGGGCTCGAACCCGAGGTCCAGGGCGGCGTCGTAGGAGCGTTCCCGCAGGTCCTCGTCGAGGTGCCGGGAGAGCTGGAGGAGCACGTCGCGGATGTACGTCTCGCGGCGGATCAGGCGCAGTTCGCCGGTGGCGCGCGGGGTGAAGGGGGCACCGCCGCCGTTCACGGTGCGCAGCAGCAGGTAGAGGGGGCGCAGTTGCCAGTGGGCGAGCCGGATGCGCCAGCGCTCGTGCAGGTACTGGCCGCCGTGCGGGATGATGAAGCCGATCGCGACCATGGTGGCCGACAGGCAGGCGGCCGAGGGTGCCAGGTAGGTGCTCAGCCAGTCCAGATCGTGGCCCGTCATCCGGGCGATGACGGCGGTGAGTTTGGCGACGTCGAAGAGCAGGTTCGTCGCGTAGCCGACGCCCAGGAAGCGCAGGCCCCAGCGCAGCCAGGCGTCGAGGCCGTCGGTGCGGACCCAGTTCCAGATCAGCCGGGCCGTGACCGAGCAGGCCACGGTGTGCGCGAGCAGGTAGAGCAGGATCTCCTCGCGCATGAAGGGCGTGTTGGCGTAGTACGTGTCCAGGTCCCGGCGGCGTTCCACGGGGACGTCCGCGAGCCAGAACAGCACCCACAGGGCGACGACCACGCCCGCGTAGGCGAAGACGACCCACCGGGCGGCGCGGCGCGTCGCGCCCGAGCGGTCGGACAGGCCGTTGCGCCAGGCGACGATCAGCAGCAGCCAGGACGCGCACAGCGCGGTGAGCAGCGAGTAGACCAGCGGTGCCGCGATGTTCGGCACGCCGGTGACGCGGTTGGTCCAGCCGATGACCGACGGGGACGCGAAGACGAACACGGCACAGGCGAACAGCAGCAGCCCGCCGACGGCCCGCAGCATCGGGTCCCGCCACATCCTCACCAGGCTGGGCAGCTTCATGACCAGGGCGATGGTCAGCGCCCCGATCGGCAGCCAGAAGGAGACGGAGAAGGCGTCGAGGACGTCCCGTGCGTGGGTCATCGCGCGCCGCCTCCGCGTCCGCGGTAGCCCATCGACCGCCGCACCGGATCGAGGGCGGCATCCGGCTCGTCCGGGACGGTGCCGTCCGCGAAGGTGCGGAAGACGGCCGCCAGCCGGTGCCCGAACTCGTCGGCCTCGGCCTCGTCCCGCTCGCGCGAGCCGTCCCGGGCCGCCACGGTCAGCGCCACGGACTTCCAGCCGGGTTCGCTGTCCAGGGCCCGGGCCGCCGCCGTACCGGGGACATGGTGGTGGCCGTGCCCCGCGTGCAGATGCCACAACTCATGCCCGAGGATGACCAGTTGCTGCACCGCCTCGGCCCGCTCCTCGACGATGACCAGGTCGAAGTCCTGGAACTCCACCCACAGGCCGGTCACTTCGATCTCGTCGGGGAACCGCTCGAAACGCAGCTCGACGGGGCGCCCGCCCCGCCGCGCGCTCATCTGCTCGCACAGCGCCCGGCACAACGACCGTACGTCGGCCGGGACCTGCTCCCGCGCCCGGACCGCGGCGGCGAGTTCGGCGGCCAGGCCGCGCATGGCGGATCCGCGCCGCGACCGCCTGAGCGCGGTGGCGACTCGCGACGCTCTCACCCGCGCGCCCGCGATGCCCATCGCTCCCCCTTCTCAGCGCCGGCCGACGGCTTGGCCGCGGGTCCGAGACTACGCGCCCGAAAGTGTGCGCGTCATGCGATCCGATGTCCGTAGTTCAACGGGGAACGACCGAACTCGCCCAGAAGTCCTGCCCCGACTTCCTGTCCGACCCATTGACGCGCGAGCGCTTCGAACTTACGGTCCCGTTCGAAGTTACGAGCACTATTCGGCATATCGAACAGTAAGGGCAGGGCATGGGACGACCTGGCCTGAATCGCAGGCAGCTTCTCGCCGGGCTCGGCGGGCTCTCCGTCGCGAGCAGCTTCGGCTTCGCCGCACTCGGCACCGGAACCGACGCACTCGCCTCGGACGCCAACACGCGCGTGCGGTACTGGAACCTCTTCAGCGGTGGCGACGGCTACAACATGATCGCGATGCTGAACTCCTTCCGTAAGGACCATCCGGACATCGCGGTCAAGGACTCCACCCTCCAGTGGGGCAGCCCCTTCTACACCAAGCTCGCCATGGCCGCCGCGGGCAACCGCGCACCCGACCTCGGCGTCATGCACATGGGCCGGGTCACCGGCTTCTCGCCCGGGCGCCTCCTGGACGCCTGGGACGTCGACCTGCTCGCCGAGTACGGCGTACGGAAGCAGGACTTCAACCCCCAGCTGTGGAACCGCGGCATCATCGACGGCAAGCTCTACGCCGTCCCGCTCGACAGCCACGTCCAGCTCTGCTTCTACCGCAAGGACGTGCTGAAGAAGGCGGGGCTGCTCGGCGACAACGGCCGGATGGTGCCCGTGACGTCGACCGACGAGTGGTTCGACGTGCTAAAGGAGGCCAAGAAGGCCACCAAGAAGGGCCTGCAGACCATCGGCATATGGAACAGCGACCAGAACTTCCAGTGGTGGTTCTTCGTCGCCTTCTACACCCAGCTCGGCGGCACCTGGTTCAACGACACCGACACCGAGGTCACCTTCGACACCGACAAGGCCACCCAGGTCCTTCAGTTCCTGCGCCGGCACATCACCGACGGGTACGCCAACCCGACCTTCGGAGGCCCGGCGAGCGCCGAACAGTTCGTCAACGGCTCCCCCTTCGTCTGGGAGGGCAACTGGTCGGTGCCGGTCTACGACACGGCGAAAATCGACTACGGCGCGACCCCGCTGCCGCCCGTCTTCGGCAAGCCCGCCACCCACGCCGAGTCGCACGCCTTCGTCCTGCCGCACCAGTCCGACCGCGGCGGCCCCGCCAACGAGGGAGCCCACCAACTCGCCGCCTACATCATCAGGCACGCCCAGCAGTGGGCGCTCGGCGGCCACATCCCCGCCTACCGGCCGGTGCTGTCCACGGACGCGTACAAGAAGTTGACCCCGCAGAACGAGTACGTCTCGGCCATGGACCACCAGGCCACCGAGCCGAAGGTGTGGTTCGCCGGGTCCACCGGCATCCTCGCCCAGCGCGTCGGCCCCATCGTCGTCTCCTCCACGATGGGCTCCGCCAAGCCGGACTCCGCCGCCCGCCGGATGAAGAGCGAACTCACCAGGCTGCTCGCGTCGAAGAACCCCATGGACGGCAAGACCGCCGCGCAGGGAGGTGCGGTCGCATGACCACCAGCGCTCAGACCATCGTCGCCCCGGCGCGCGCCAAGACCGCCGCCGACACCGCCACCGTCCGCCGCAAGCAGGGCTTCCAGCACGGCGGCTGGTTCGTCGCCCCGTTCCTCACCCTGTTCGCGCTCTTCGTGATCTGGCCGCTGCTGCGCGGCGTCTACCTCAGCTTCACCGACGCCAACATCTCCGGCGACAGCGCGAACTTCGTCGGCCTCGACAACTACCGCGAGGCCCTCAAGGACCCGCTGATGTGGGAGACGCTCGGCCACAGCGCGTACTTCACGCTCCTGGTCGTGCCCTGCATCGCGGTCCTCGCGTTCTTCCTCGCGATGCTCGCCCACCACATCGAGCGCGGCAAGTGGCTGTGGCGGCTGTGCTTCTTCGCCCCGTTCCTGCTGCCGTCGACCGTGGCCGCCAACCTGTGGCAGTGGCTGTTCAACCCCGGCACCGGAATGATCAACCACGTCTTCGGCCTCGACACGCCGTGGCTGGCCGACAAGTCCTACGCGATGCTCGCGGTGGTCATCTGCACCCTCTGGTGGACGGTCGGCTTCAGCTTCCTGCTCTACCTCGCCGCCCTCCAGGGCATCCCGGACCACCTCTACGAGGCCGCCAAGCTGGACGGCGCGAACGCCTGGCACCGCATGGTCCACATCACCCTGCCGATGCTGCGCAACATCACCGGCCTCGTCATCGCCCTGCAGATCCTCGCCTCGCTCCAGGTCTTCGACCAGGCCGTCGTGATGATGGACTTCACTCCGGGCCCCGAGGAATCGACGCGCACCATCGTCCAGTACACCCTCGAAGAGGGCTTCACCAGCTACCGCGTGGGCTACGCCTCCGCGATCTCCATCATCTTCTTCGTGATCGTCGCGTCCGTCGCCGTCGCGCGGATGTGGCTGCTGCGCAAGCGTGAGGAGGGCGTGCGATGACCGCCACGCAGATCCGCGTCAGGGCCCCGAAGGCCCGCAAGCCCTGGACCCCCAGTCAGATCGTCCTCACCCTGCTCGGCGCCGCCGTCTCCGCGGTGTTCATGGCGCCGCTCGCCTGGGCCCTGTTCACCTCCCTCAAGTCCGAGACCGAGGCCGTCGCGGTGCCGACGCACTGGCTACCGAAGGACTGGACCGTCCAGGCCTGGAAGGCCATCTTCGAAACCGGCAACATCACCAACTGGTTCGTGAACTCCGTCGTCGTCTCCGTCTGCGTCACCGCCGTCGTGCTGCTGGTCAGCGCGCTCGCCGGATACGGCTTCGCCCGCACCGAGTTCCGCGGCAAGAACGCCCTGATGGGCCTGGTCATGGCCGGCCTCATGGTCTCGCCCGCCGTCCTCGGCGTCCCGCTGTTCACCACCGTCCAGCAGATGGGCATGGTCGACACCTACTGGGGCATGATCCTTCCCCAGTGCGCGCCCGCCGCGATGGTCTACATCCTCTACAAGTTCTTCCAGGGCATCCCGCGCGAACTGGAGGAGGCCGCCTTCATCGACGGCGCGGGCCGCTGGCGCGTCTTCTTCACCATCGTCCTGCCGCTCTCCCGCCCCTCCCTGGCCGCGGTCGGCATCTTCACGTTCATCGCCTCGTGGAACAACTTCCTGTGGCCGTACATGGTGACCAACAACCCCGACCTGATGACCATGCCGAACGGCATCGCGACCGTCATGAACTCCTACGGCATCCAGTGGGCCCAGCTCATGGCCGGCGGCCTGATGGCGGGCCTGCCCCTGATCATCGTCTTCGTCTTCTTCCAGAGGCAGATCGTGGCGGGCGTCGCCCACACGGGATTGGCCGGACAGTGACCCTGCGCAGAACCCTCACCGCCCTGGCGGCGGCCACCCTCCTGACCCTGCTGCCCCACACGGCACAGGCGGCGGAGACCTACCCCGACCCCCGCCCGCTCACCGGCCAGCAGATCATCCACGACCCGACCGTCTCCCGCCTGAAGTCCGGCGGCTACGTCGCCTACTCCACCGGCGGCATCATCGGCGCCCGCCTGTCCGAGGACGGCAGGCGCTGGACCGACGCCGGCAACGCCTTCGCCGAGCCCCCGGCCTGGTGGTACGAGTACAACGACAAGGCCGACCCCTGGGCCCCCGACCTCTCCCGGCGCGACGGACGCTACTGGCTCTACTACGCCGTCTCCTCCTGGGGCAGCAACCACTCCGCGATCGGCGTCGCCACGTCCCGCACGGGCCTGCCCGGCACGTGGACCGACCACGGCAAGGCCTTCACCTCGGAGACGACCGACCCGTGGAACGCCATCGCCCCGGCGATCATCCGCGCCGACGGGAAGCTGTGGATGTCCTTCGGCTCGTACTGGACCGGCATCCGGATGGTCGAGCTGAACCCGAAGACGGGCAAGGCGATCCCGGGCGCCCAGGTCCATCACCTGGCCACCCGCCCGGACGCCCCGTACGCCGTCGAGGGCCCGTCCATCGTCAAGCACGGCCGCTACTACTACCTCTTCGCGTCGTACGACGCCTGCTGCCAGGGTGTGAACTCCACCTACAAGATCAGAGTGGGCAGATCGGCCTCCGTGACCGGCCCGTACGTCGACAGCACGGGCAAGCCGCTGCTGGAGGGCGGCGGCGACCTGGTACTCCAGGGCCACGGCCGCTACATCGGCACGGGCGGCCAGTCGGTGTTCAGGGACAGGGGCAAGGATGTCCTCGCCTACCACTACTACGACGCAGAGGACGAAGGCACCCCGAAGCTGGGCCTGAACACCCTGAGCTGGAACAAGAAGGGTTGGCCGAGTTTGCTTTAGGGGCGCGGGCCTGTGACATTTGCGGCTCCGCCGCGTGGGCGCGACCAGCCACGAATCACCTGCAGACGAAACTGAACCTCGAAAGGCAAGCATGCACACGGCCCGATTCACCCTCGACCCCGCCTTCACAGTCGGCGAAGTAAACCCCCGCCTCTTCGGCAGCTTCGTGGAACACCTCGGCCGCTGCGTCTACACCGGCATCTTCGAACCGGACCACCCCACAGCCGACGACAAGGGCCTCCGCCAGGACGTCCTGAACCTCGTCCGCGAACTCGGCGTCACCGCCATCCGCTACCCCGGCGGCAACTTCGTCTCCGGCTACAAATGGGAAGACTCGGTCGGCCCGGCCGAAGACCGCCCCCGCCGCCTCGACCTCGCCTGGCACTCGACGGAGTCCAACCGCTTCGGCCTCTCCGAGTACATCGACTTCCTCCGCAAGATCGGCCCCCAGTCCGAACCCATGATGGCCGTCAACCTCGGCACCCGAGGCGTCGCGGAAGCCCTCGAACTCCAGGAGTACGCCAACCACACCGGGGGCACCGCCCTGTCCGACCTCCGCGCCGCCCACGGCGACAAGGACCCCTTCGGCATCAAGCTGTGGTGCCTCGGCAACGAGATGGACGGCCCCTGGCAGACCGGCCACAAGACCGCCGAGGAGTACGGCCGGGTCGCCGCCGAGACGGCCCGGGCCATGCGCCAGATGGACCCCGGCGTCGAACTCGTCGCCTGCGGTTCCTCCAGCCAGTCCATGCCGACGTTCGCCGAGTGGGAGGCGACCGTCCTGGAGGAGACCTACGACCTCGTCGACTACATCTCGCTGCACGCCTACTACTGGCCCGAGAACGGCGACATCGACTCCTTCCTGGCCTCCGCCGTCGACATGGAGTCCTTCATCGACAACGTCGTCGCGACCGCCGACCACGTGGGCGCGAAGCTCAAGTCGAAGAAGCGGATCAACCTCTCCTTCGACGAGTGGAACGTCTGGTACCTGCCGGAGTGGGAGGCCCGCGCGAAGACCTTCGAGCAGGACGACTGGCCCGAGGCCCCCCGCCTCCTGGAGGACAACTACAGCGTCACCGACGCCGTCGTCTTCGGCTCGCTCCTCATCGCCCTGCTCCGGCACGCCGACCGCGTCACGGTCGCCTGCCTCGCCCAGCTCGTCAACGTCATCGCGCCGATCATGACCGAGCCGGGCGGCCCGGCCTGGCGGCAGACGACGTTCTTCCCCTTCGCCCAGGCCGCCCGGTACGGCCGCGGCCAGGTCCTCGACGTCCGCGTGGACTCGCCGACGTACGAGACGAAGAAGTTCGGCGAGACGGACCTGCTGCACGCCACCGCCGTACGCGCCGAGGACGGCACGGTCACGGTCTTCGCGGTGAACCGCAGCCGCACCGAGTCGCTGCCGCTGGAGGTCGCGCTGAACGGGCTCGACCTGTCGTCGGTCGTCGAGCACAGCGCCCTCGCCGACGCCGACCCGGACGCCCGCAACACCCTCGACGACCCCGGGCGGGTGGCCCCGCACGCGGTCGACGGCACCGCTCTCCAGGACGGCACGCTGAGCACCGTCCTGGAGCCGCTGTCCTGGAACGTGATCCGGCTGGCGTGAGGCCCCCGGTCAGCGTTCGATGCGCAGCTGGGCGGACGAGGACGGCGAGGACGACGTCGTCCCCACCGCCCAGTAACCGCCCGAACCAGGCACGGCGGCAAGGGAGTTCATGACGACGGGGGTCGTGGCCACCGGCCCCCGCTCGCTCACCCAGGCCGTGCCGTCCCAGCGCAGATAGTGGGCCCGGGTCTGGTCCCAGAAATCCCACCCGGCGATACGGTCGGGCCGCCCCTGCGCGTCCCCCACGATGCCGCTCAGCATGCCGACGCCGAACGGTGCCGTGACGCTCTCCCAGGCGCTGCCGTCCCCGTGCAGCAGCCGGACGCCCGGGGGCTTGCCGGGCGGGCCGCCGACGCCGTAGTCGTAGCCCGTCAGCCAGATGTCGTCGCGGGCGACCGCGAGCAGTCCGGTGAAGCCGGCACGGATCCCGCCGGGCGTCGGCAGCACGGTCCAGGCCTCTCCGTCCCAGCGTGCGACCAGCTCGCTGCCGTAGACCCAGATGTCGCCGCAGGGCGCGCGGTGGACGCCGTTGGGCGGGGTGGTGGTCGTGGCCGGGGGTGCCGGCAGCCAGGTCCACTTGTCCAGGTGGCCGTGCAGCAGCACCGAGCCGTCGCTGTTCCGGCCGGAGATCCAGACGTGGCCCCGGGGGCCGGTCGTGACCCGGGCGAGAGTGGTGCCGGTCGATCCGCGCCCGGGGTAGTCGGCCTCCCGCCAGGTCAGTCCGTCCCAGGCGAGCAGCCGGGCGGTGCCGGAGGTGTCGGAGCCGACGGCCCAGGCGGAGCCGTCGGACGTCGCGGCCACGGAGCGGAGGTAGCCGCCGAAGCCGGGGCCGGTGCGCTGCCAGGCCGTGCCGTCCCACACGAGGGCCAGCGCCGTCCCCCGGACACCGCCGTTGCGGCCCTCCTCGCCCACGGCCCAGGCGAGGCCGGGGCCGGCGGCCGCCACGTCGAGCAAGTGGGCGGCCGGGCTCGCCTCCGGGGCGGCGACGGCCTCCCACGCGCGGGCCTCACCCAGAAGTCCGGGAGCCGCCCAGGCCGTCCCGCCCCGCATCGAGGCGAGCCCGAGCCCGGCCCCGACCAGTCCGCCTAATCCACCGATGAAACGCCGTCTTCGCACGAGGTTCCCCTCCCTGTCGGCCGACCTGAAAGGCCAAACGGTGGCCCAGCCCGCCCGAGAAGGCAATGCACGGGGACGGCTCGATCCGGTCACACCGGTGTGACGGGCACCCCTCCGGCGGCGGCCCCCAGCAGCGTCAGCCGCACATCCCCAGGCCCCGCCGGTGTGGTTCCGTCCGACAGCACCGCCAACGCCAGTGTGTTGGCACCACGTGTGCGCAGGATCCCGTTCGGCAGCACGAACGTGTGCTGCGGGCCTACGTCGTTGATGTACTGGCCCATGTTCCAGCCGTTGAGGAAGATCTGGACGCGGTAGGCCCGCTCCGGGTCGTCGTCGAGGACGAGCCCGACGGAGGCGTCGACGCCCGGGTCGACGTCCAGCCGGAAGTCCGTCCGGTACCAGGTGACGCCCTGCCGCCGGTCGGCACGCGGCAGTTCGGCGTCCTCCCAGTCCCCGTCGTCGTACTCCGGCAGATGCCAGCCCTCGCGCTCCCCGTACAGCCCGCCGTTGTTCATCGGCCCGCGCACCGGGTCGGACGCGGTGGCGCCCTGGATCCGCCAGGTCACCTTCGGGGAGGCGCCCTCGAAGGTGACGGCGGTCAGCCCGCGCGCGGCCTTGTGCGTGTCGAGCGCCTTGCCGTCCATGTCGTGCTGCATCCGCCGGACGAGCACGGACAGGACGTGCCGGTCACCCCTCTCGCCGCGGTCCTCACGGAACCGCTTCCGCAGCTCCTCCGGCAGGGCGAAGGTGGCCTTGGCGGTCCAAGTCCCCTGCCGCGCCCGGTCCTTGTCCGGCACCGGCATCCGGTGCGTGCCCAGCGGCTCGCCGTCCAGCCAGGCCATCAGCAGGCCTTGCGTGCCCGTGCTGTAGGCGAGGGAGACGGACTCGATGCCGCCCTCGCCGGTCCACTCGCCCCGGTACCAGACGTCGCCGTAGTGGAAGCCGTAGTCGTCGGCGAACAGGACGGGCTGCCCGTCGGGCACGGGCGTCGTGCTGAACGACGTCTTCTTGTCGGCCGCCGTCCAGCCGGAGTCGTCGAAGCGGGGCTCGGCCTCCGGGTTCTCGGTCCGCCGCCGCCAGCCGTCCAGGGCGGGCAGCGCCGGCCGGGCCACGCCGGGCAGCGGCCGCAGCGCGAGCAGACTGCCGGAGGCGCTGATCCGGGTGGGCACCGGACGCCCGTTCCACGTGACATGGGTGATGCCGCGCGGCCCCCACACCTCCAGGCCGGTCTGCGCGGTGGTGTCGCCGGTGAGGTGGACCGTGGAGCCGCGCAGGGTGGCCGAGCGCAGCCACGCCGGGCCGTAGACGAGCAGCGGGCCGGACGGCGTCTCGTACGGCCACAGCCGCAGGGCCGTCGCGTCGTCGGCGAACAGCAGCAGCATCGGCGTGTCCACGCCGTCACCCTCGACCCGCACCCGGCTCAGCCCGCCGGCGCCGAGCGGAGCGGTGACGTTGAGCTTGCCGAGGTTCCAGGACCACGCGGGCTCCGCGTCCAGCCGCATGGGCGTCGGCTCGTCCGCGCAGTCCAGCACGACCTGCGCCAGATCGCCCCGCCGGCCCGCGAAAACCGCGATCTCCTGCCGCCCGGCGGTCAGGCTCAGCATGGGCTGCACGGTGGCGTGCACCAGCGTCCGCTTCCCGAGCTTCAGCCCGGCGGCGATCAGCTTGGCGTCCCGCGCCGGGACCGTCACCGGCACGTCGATCCCGGCGTCGGGCAGCGTCGAGGTGACCGCCTCGCCGGAGTCGTTGCGCAGGACGTAGAAGTGGGCGCGGGTGTCGGGATTGACCAGGTGGTAGACCTTGATCCGCTCGTCGGCGGCCCGTACGGCCTTCGCCCGGTTCAGCTTGGCGAGGTCCGGAACGTGGCGCAGCAACTGCCCGATCTGGTGCATCGGGGCGAGCTTGGGCGTGGCGTTGCGGGCCTCGTCGAAGGCCGCCCCGTAGTCGTACGACGTGTAGACGACCGGCGCGGGCAGCCAGCCCCAGGAGGTGCCGCCGTACGTCATGTAGACGTTGTGCAGCGTGATGCCGTTGGCGAGGTTGGTGAGGTAGAAGCGCCGCTCGTACGCCGCGTCCCGGGTCCGGCGCGACTCGGCGTACCCCTTGCCGTCGAACCAGGACCCGCCCCACGGGTCGAACCAGCCCCCGCCGAACTCGGGCACGAACCCGGGCGTGCGCGGACTGGCCGTGGCCCCGCCCTTCGCCCCGCCGGCCCCGAAG
>NZ_NGFN01000860.1 GCF_002148965.1 Streptomyces swartbergensis
GGTGTACGTGGAGGCGAACGCCATCAATCCCGAGCGCGTGCAGCGGATCGCCGCGCTACTCGAACACGGCGCGACCGTCGTGGACGGCGGCGTCGTCGGCTCACCGCCAGTCGGCGGCAAGACGCCGACCTTGTACCTGTCCGGCCTGGCCGACGCGACCGGGCGTATCGAGGCGCTGTTTGCGGGCACCGCCGTCCGAACGGCGGTGCTAGGCACGGACGTCGGGAAGGCATCCGCGCTGAAGCTGGCGTACGCCTCTTTCCAGAAGACCAGCCGGGTGCTGGTGGCGCTCGCGGTCGGCATGGCGCGCGAGCACGGCGTCGACCAGGAGCTCATCGGCATCGCCTCACGGCGCACCACCTCGTACCTCTCCGAGCCCGAGTACATCGCCAAAACCGCGGCACGTGCCTGGCGTTGGGGCCCGGAGCTGGAGGAAGCCACCGACATGCTCGCGGCCGCTGGTCTTCCGCCGGAGATGCTGCGCGCGGCCGCGACCACGCTGGCGCGGTGGGACGACGTCAAGGACGCCAGTGAACTCACGCTCACCGACGCCCTGGACCGACTCGCCCAGCCGTAACCCGCGCTCATGCCGTAGCCGCCTCCGCCCGCTGCACC
>NZ_NGFN01000861.1 GCF_002148965.1 Streptomyces swartbergensis
TCACCCAGGCGCACACGCCCGAGGCCCTGCTCCCCGCCCTGTCCGCCCACCTCCACGGCGACGGACAGGACCTGCGCACCCTCCTCTTCGGACCACCGCCCAGCGACGACGCAGCACTCATCGCACTCGCCGACCAACTCGACGCCCTCGAAAGAGAGGTACGCCGTCCATGATGGACCCGACCACTGACAACGCCGGGCAGACCGGGGACCAGGGCGCCGCCCGCGCCGCCCTGGAGGCCCTGCGCGCCGAGATCGCCAAGGCCGTGGTCGGCCAGGACCCCGCCGTCACCGGCCTCGTCGTCGCCCTGCTCTGCCGCGGCCACGTCCTCCTCGAAGGCGTCCCCGGCGTCGCCAAGACCCTCCTGGTCCGCGCCCTCGCCTCCGCCCTCGAACTCGACACCAAACGCGTCCAGTTCACCCCCGACCTGATGCCCAGCGACGTGACCGGCTCCCTGGTCTACGACACCCGCAGCGCCGAGTTCTCCTTCCAGCCCGGCCCGGTCTTCACCAACCTCCTCCTCGCCGACGAGATCAACCGCACGCCTCCCAAGACCCAGTCGTCCCTCCTGGAAGCCATGGAGGAACGCCAGGTCACCGTCGACGGCACCCCCCG
>NZ_NGFN01000862.1 GCF_002148965.1 Streptomyces swartbergensis
CCCCCCAGATCTCCCCCCAGAAAGCTCTGACGCCATGTACGACCCGCGTGGGGCAGAAAGGGTTGCACGGTCAGGTAAGAATTTCTTGCCGGATTCTTGCCGGGTGACTGAGGAGGTCAGCGCGCCGGCCGGGTCAGCACGCGGGTGAGGCCGCCGTCGTCCTCCTCGACGTCCCGGACGTGCGCGAACCCGATCCGGCCGAGCAGGCGCAGCGAGGCCTCGTTCTGCGCGGCGACGGTGGCGTGCACCTCGGTCAGCCCGAGCACGTCGAAGCCGTACCCCACGAGCGCCTCCGCCAGCTCCGTCCCGAGCCCGCTCCCCCAGGCCTCCGGGGCCAGGGCGTAGACGATCTCGTGACCGTCGACCGCGTCCGTCCGCTTGATCTCCGCATGCCCGACCAGTCGCCCACCGCGCCGGACCGCCCACACGTCGAACAGATCCTGGGCATAGACCTTGCTGAAGATCCGCCCGAACAGGGCCCGGTCGTCCGCCTCGGCGGCGGGACCGTCACCCATCCACCGGGAGACCCTGGAGTCCTGGAACAGAGCGACGAAGTCGTCCTCGTCCTCCGGGGTGTAGGCGTCGAGAAGCAGGCGGGCGGTGCGCAGGGG
>NZ_NGFN01000863.1 GCF_002148965.1 Streptomyces swartbergensis
AATTGTTCGGCGGCGTCCTACTCTCCCACAGGGTCCCCCCTGCAGTACCATCGGCGCTGTAAGGCTTAGCTTCCGGGTTCGGAATGTAACCGGGCGTTTCCCCTACGCTATAACCACCGAAACACTATGAAACTGTCAGCCGCACCACGCTGTGGCARCRTGGGGCTGTTCGTGGTTTCAGAACCAACACAGTGGACGCGAGCAACTGAGGACAAGCCCTCGGCCTATTAGTACCGGTCAACTCCACACGTTACCGTGCTTCCATATCCGGCCTATCAACCCAGTCGTCTACTGGGAGCCTTACCCTCTCAAGGAGGTGGGAATACTCATCTCGAAGCAGGCTTCCCGCTTAGATGCTTTCAGCGGTTATCCCTCCCGAACGTAGCCAACCAGCCATGCCCTTGGCAGAACAACTGGCACACCAGAGGTTCGTCCGTCCCGGTCCTCTCGTACTAGGGACAGCCCTTCTCAATATTCCTGCGCGCGCAGCGGATAGGGACCGAACTGTCTCACGACGTTCTAAACCCAGCTCGCGTACCGCTTTAATGGGCGAACAGCCCAACCCTTGGGACCGACTCCAGCCCCAGGATGCGACGAGCCGACATCGAGG
>NZ_NGFN01000864.1 GCF_002148965.1 Streptomyces swartbergensis
GGTCGGTGAGCTCGTCCAGCGCGCGCGCCTCGATGTCGCCCCTCAGTCGTTCTTGGTGCGCGACGGTCAAGGGGGAGTGGCGGAGGGTGTGCTGGTACAGGGTGCGGATGCGGCAGCCGGTCGTTCTTGGTGCGCGACGGTCAAGGGGGAGTGGCGGAGGGTGTGCTGGTACAGGGTGCGGATGCGGCAGCCGCGGTCCAGCAGAGCCTGGTCGCGGTCCGTGGCGACGGCGTAGGCCGCCTCGGCCCGTTGCCTGGTGACCCTGGTGTGGGGCTGGATGGTGAGCAGCTCTCGGGAGGCGTCCGCCATGGCCGCGGTGATGGCCTCGTTGATCCGCTTCTTTCCGCTGAGAAGCGTCAGCGTCGGGGTGGCGATGATGAGCCGGTCGGTGAGCTCGTCCAGCGCGCGCGCCTCGATGTCGCCCCTCAGTCGTTCTTGGTGCGCGACGGTCAAGGGGGAGTGGCGGAGGGTGTGCTGGTACAGGGTGCGGATGCGGCAGCCGCGGTCCAGCAGAGCCTGGTCGCGGTCCGTGGCGACGGCGTAGGCCGCCTCGGCCCGTTGCCTGGTGACCCTGGTGTGGGGCTGGATGGTGAGCAGCTCTCGGGAGG
>NZ_NGFN01000865.1 GCF_002148965.1 Streptomyces swartbergensis
ACGCGGCGCTGACTCCGGCCGAGTGGCTGTCCGGCGCGACCCGCGTGGTGCGCGACACCGCCTCCCTGGCCTCGGAGTTAGGGCTCACGATCCCTGGGTGAAAACGCTCCGGTCAACTCGACTCTGTCGGGGATCACGGTATTTTCCGGTGCGGCAGCTTCCCTCACGGTGTCCTGTCTGACTTTCATGAGCGCCTCGCGCAGAGCGATCGCACCGACCGCTTCCTGGACCTCGCACTGGCCCGCCTCAAGGACGCCGGGCTCGTGCGCAAGCGCCCCACGCAGCGCACCGATTCCACTCACGTCCTGGCCACGGTGCGCGACCTGACTCGGCCAGCGTTGATCACCCAGGCGGTATGGGCCGCACTACGCCCGTACATACCTGGTGACCTGGGCGAATATCAGGCCGCTGCCAAGGGGCGCGCAACATCTACCGCAACACCCTACGGCAACATCTAGCGCAACCCTGGACCTTGACCGCCGGTCGCATGCCGGGGCCCGACTCGGTCGGGTGAAGACGCCGGGATGGGAGAACTTCTAGGCGCCGGCGCGTAGTGCCGGGCATGAGGCAGACCAATGAAGCGCATGTGTCAGCGCCGGGCCTAGGG
>NZ_NGFN01000866.1 GCF_002148965.1 Streptomyces swartbergensis
GCGCATCCCCCCTTCGGGTTCGCCCGGCAGCTCGACCTCGACCGGGTCGCCCTCGACTCGACAGCCGAGCGAGCCGACCCCGACGAGCCCGTGCTCGAGGACGAAGGAGACGACGAGTGCATGCGCCGACGACCGTGATCCTTCCCGTCCGCGTACGCGTGGGCGACGGACCCGAAGCCGAGCTCGGCACGCTCGAGCTCGACGGGCCCGACGTTCGCCCCGCTCTCGCCGCGTTCTTCCGAGCGGCCGCCGACTACCTCGACCCGAAGGACACCGACGCGTGAGCGGACGATGGGAAGGCAGTACGAGACGGTACGAGCTGCCTCCCAACTGGCCCGAGCTGCGCGCGCTCGTCCTCGAGCGAGACGAACACCGTTGCCGATGGCGCGAGCACGGCACAGTGTGCGGACTGCGGGCGACCGACGTCGACCACATCCGGCCCGGCAACGACCACAGCCTGACGAACCTTCGGGCGCTCTGCCGCGACCATCACGCGATCAAGAGCTCGCGGGAAGGCAACGCAGCGCCGCGCGTCACACGCTGGCGCCCCGCCGAGCGTCACCCCGGTCTGCTGTGAAGCGAACGATGCGCCGCACAACTTCGACC
>NZ_NGFN01000867.1 GCF_002148965.1 Streptomyces swartbergensis
GTGGGCCCCTTTTTGGTGCTTCCCCCCCCAGCCTCAGGCGACGAGCTCGCCGAAGGCGTCCTCCTCGTCACGGCCGAAGCTGAGGACCTCGTCCTCGCGCAGCCGGCGGAGCGACCGCCAGATGCTGGACTTCACCGTGCCGACACTGATGTCGAGGATGTCCGCGATCTCCGGGTCCGTGCGGCCCTCGTAGTAGCGCAGGACCAGCATGGTGCGCTGGAGCTCGGGCAGCCGGGCCAGCGCCTGCCACAGGACCGCGCGCAGCTCGGTGCCGCGCATCGCGTCCGTGTCGCCGGGCGTCTCCGGCAGTTCCTCGGTCGGGTACTCGTTGAGCTTGCGGCGCCGCCAGGCGCTGATGTGCAGGTTGGTCATGGTGCGGCGGAGGTATCCGCCGACCGCGGCCTTGTCACTGATCCGGTCCCACGCCTTGTACGTCGAGAACAGCGCGCTCTGGAGCAGGTCCTCGGCCTCGAAGCGGTCGCCGGTGAGGTGGTAGGCGGTGGCGTACAGGGAGGCGCGGCGCTCCTGGACGTAGGCGGTGAACTCCGCCTCCGACAGCGAGCGGCGCTCCCCCGAGTCCTCCCTGTACGCGGCTCCCCCGTGAGC
>NZ_NGFN01000868.1 GCF_002148965.1 Streptomyces swartbergensis
GTACAAGGCCCGTACGGGCTCTGTAGGGCCCGTCAGCCGATCCCACATCGAGGTCCTGCCCGATGGCACAGAGATCCGGCTTGGGGTGTTTCTGAGTAACAGCAAGAGCAGGCGCGCCAAGCTGAGTGCCGACAAGCTCCAAGCGCTGGCCGACCTCGGACTCGACTGGGCTGCCGTGTAGCCCTGTGGGAGGCTGCATCAGGCTCCGTGCCGGACACAGACGGCACGGACCCAATGTGCTTTCTCGTTCCTGGCCGGGCGGGACAGCTCGTCTACGCGGCCACGTCGTGTCCGTGGCTCTGGCGTCGAGCGTCTCCTCCTGGTGCTGGCTCTTCTTGCATTTGGGTGAACAGCTCTTGTTGGGCCGTCTTCCCGGCGCGGGGATCCACAGCTCCAGGCCGCACGTGAAGGCGGAATCAGGGCGTTGGTGGACGACTCTGCTTCGGTGATGGTCAGGTGGAAGCCGTACGCAGGAGTAGCGAGACGGGCAAGGATTTTCCTCCCCGGTCGGCCAAGCTTGTCATGACGTCTTTGGCGGCAGCTGAGGGCGTGCGGGTTGCCGGAGCCGGTTACGGGCCAGCGCCAGGCGGATGGTGGCGTAGAC
>NZ_NGFN01000869.1 GCF_002148965.1 Streptomyces swartbergensis
GGTGCGCAGAGTCCGAATATGGGCTATGGTGGCCCCACGTCGATTTACAACCTGGACCGCAGGGAGTCGGCGTGAGTGCAGGTCGCCCGCTCACGAAAGCAGAGCGGAGGAAGTTCAACCGTGCGGAACACGAGCGGAAAATCAAGCAAGAGCTGATCGCTCAGCACGGTAACGAGCTCGGCACTTTCTACTACTGGCTCCGCGTCACAAATATGCGGGGCACGCAGGCTTATCGCGACGGGAACACGGACTTCATCCGTGAGGTSGCGCTCGCTCTGCACAACGTCTACGGCCGCCACTTCGGCTAGCTCCCCGCGTCCCGCACGAAGGGCCGCTCCCGATCCCTGGGGGCGGCCCTTCGGCGATCCCAACGCGTGCCGCGCGTGACGCGTGTCGCGCGTGTCGCGCACGCGCGTACGCGAGGCCGGTGCCGACTGTCAAGCCCAGGAGGAGGGGTCGCGTGTCCGACGACACCGACAGCAACGTGATCAGCCTCCCCACCCGGGGCAGTGATTCCGGAGGAATGCCGGACGCTCCCGACGGCGGGGATCTCTTTTATTCCGAGCCGCCCGACAGCGGCTCGGGCGGAGTCGTTCCCCCGGAG
>NZ_NGFN01000087.1 GCF_002148965.1 Streptomyces swartbergensis
GCTGGCGGAGTTCTTCACGCGGGGGTGAGCACGCGGAGCTGAGAGGGACGCGGGCACGCGCGCGTGCCCCCGTTCCRCTSGGCYTCCAYGCGCGCGTGCCCGCGTCCCTCTCAGCTCCGCGTGCTCACCCCCGCGTGAAGAACTCCGCCAGCACCGGCGCCAGCACATTCGGCTCCACCATGTGCGTCTGGCCCTGGAGCGTGCGGTACGACCCGTCGGGGACGGAGTCCGCGATCGCCCGGGCCGCCTCGCGGAGCCAGGCCGGGCTCGCGTCGCCCGCGACCGCCAGGACGGGGACGCCGATCGAGGCCAGCCGGGCGCGCGGGACCCGGCCGTCGCGCATGACGGCGTCGTCGTAGGCGAGGCTCGGGGCGAGCGCCTCCATGCCGGCCCACATGGGGGACTGGCGGGCGCCCTGGATCACGCCTTCGGCCAGGCCGGTCAGCCGCAGGAACAGCTCGACCGCGTCCCCGCGTCGCCCCTCGCCGAGCGCCTCCGTCAGACGCGCGGTGTACTCCGCGCGCTCCCTGGCGCCCTCCTCGGACATCGCGAACGGCGTCTCGTAGACGGCGACGCGCCGGACCGGCAGGCCGCTCGCCGCCGCCTCCAGCGCCAGTGCCCCGCCCGACGAGATGCCGTACAGGAACGCCTCGCCGCCCACCGCCTCGATCACCGCCGCCAGGTCCTCGACCTCGCGCTCCACGGAGTACGGCGCCGTGTCCCCGCTGGCACCGCGGCCCCGGCGGTCGTACACGACGGCCTGGAGACGTTCCGAGAGCGACACGGCGAGCGGCGCCAGGGTGCCGCCCGTCGACATCGCGCCGCTCACCAGGACGACCGCGGGGCCCCGGCCGGTGCTCTCGTAGGCGATGCGGGTGCCATCACGCGAAAGGATCTTCTTGTCCATGCCCATGCAGACTGCCGCACGGCGCGGTGTTCATCGATGAGGCGGGCCGCGCGTCAGCCGATCACATCACTTCCACCTCGTAGAAGCACAGGTGGTCCTTGATCTCCGCCACGTCCGGCTTGGGCTCCGGATACGCCCAGACGAGGTCAGCGGCGTCCGGCAGCGACCAGTAGGACGCGGTGCCCTTGAACGGGCAGTACGTGCGCGTGCCGGACGGTGTCAGCAGGTCGAGGCGTACGTCCTCGGCCGGGATGTAGTAGCGCTCGGGACAGCCCGTCTCGCGCAGGACCAGCGGCCGGTCGCTCTCCGCCAGGACCTGCCCGGCGTGCAGCACACGCACGGCGCGGTCACTCTTCTCGATGGTGATGCGGTGCCCGGTGGTCACGATCGCCCTCCTTGGGTAGCCGACTCCCCGGATACAGCGCAGGCTGAAGCGGAGTTCTTCCCTCGCCGCAGGAGGCCACCCATGCGAGCCACGGAACCGGCCGGAAACCGCAGCGCTCTGGCCCACCAGGTCCGGTACGCCCTGCGCCACCCGGAGCGCGTGCCCGCGCACGCCCGGCGCGCGGTGCGGGACGCCTGGCTGCGGCTGCGCTACCGCGACCACATCGCGTACTACCGCGCCGTGATGGCGTCCGACGCGGCGCGCAGCGCGGAGGCGGCGGTGGGGCACAACCCCTCACGCGAGGCGTGGGAGCGGATCGGGCGCATGCAGTTCGACTACCTCGTGGGGCACGGACTCCAGCCGCACCACCGCATGCTGGAGATCGGCTGCGGCAACCTGCGCGCCGGGCGGCTGTTCATCGACCACCTCGACGCCGGGCACTACTACGGCATCGACATCTCGCCGCACATCCTGCTCGCCGCCCAGGACACCCTCGTGGCCGAGAAGCTCCAGCCCAAGCTGCCCTATCTGGCGCTCGCCGACGACCTCACCTTCGCCTTCCTGCCCGACGCGCACTTCGACGTCGTACACGCGCACAGCGTCTTCTCGCACTCGCCGCTGCACGTCATCGAGGAGTGCTTCGCCCACGTCGGCCGGATCCTCGCGCCCGGCGGGTTCTTCGACTTCACGTTCGACCGCACCGAGGGCGAGGAACACCATGTGCTGCACGAGGACTTCTACTACCGGACGGCGACCCTGACCGAACTCGCCGCCAAGTACGGCCTGGACGCCCGGTTCATGGACGACTGGGAACAACTCCCGCACCGGCAGTCCAAAATGCGGGTCACCACGACGGCGGACCGGGCCCGTACGGTAGGCGCATGAACATCTGCGTCTTCCTGTCCGCCGCCGACCTCGACGAGCGTTACACCCGTCCCGCGCGGGAGTTCGCCAAGCTGCTGGGCAAGGGCGGCCACACCCTCGTGTGGGGCGGCTCCGACGTCGGCCTCATGAAGGTGGTCGCCGACGGGGTACAGGAGGCGGGCGGCCGGCTCGTCGGTGTCTCCGTGCAGTTCCTGTCGGCCAAGGCCCGCCCCGGCGTCGACGAGATGGTCGTCGCCCGTGACCTCGCCGAGCGCAAGAAGCTGCTCCTGGAGAAGGCCGACGCCGTGGTGGTCATGGTCGGCGGCACCGGCACGCTCGACGAGGCGACGGAGATCCTGGAACTGAAGAAGCACGGCCACACGGACAAACCCGTGGTCCTGCTCAACACCGCGGGCTTCTACGACGGCCTGAAGGAGCAGTTCCGCCGCATGGAGGACGAGGGCTTCCTGCCCCGCCCGCTCACCGACCTGGTGTTCTTCGCGGAAGAGCCGGTGGGGGCGCTGGCGTACCTGGAGGAGAGCCGGGGCGTGGCCTGACCTCGGCCGCGGAGGAGAGCCGGAGCATCGAGTGACCGGGCGCTGATGCGAGCATGGCGGGCATGGCTACTCATGTGATCACCGGAGCCGGCTCCGGCATCGGCGCCGCCGTGGCCCGCCGTCTGCACGCGCGCGGGGACGACCTCGTGCTGCACGCGCGCGACGCGGGCCGCGCTAAGGAGCTGGCGGCCGCGTTCCCCGGGGCGAAGACGCTGGTCGGCGACCTGGCCGACCCCGACAAGCTCTCTTGGGCCTTCTCCCACCAGTCGCTGCCCGACCGCGTGGACTCGCTGCTGCACATCGCCGGGGTCGTCGACCTCGGCCCGGTCGGCGAGCTCACCCCGAAGACCTGGCGCCACCAGCTCAACGTCAACCTCGTCGCACCGGCCGAGCTGACCCGCCACTTCCTGCCCCAGCTGCGCGCCGCCCGGGGCCACGTGGTCTTCGTCAACTCCGGCGCCGGCCTGAACGCCCACGCCGGCTGGTCCGCGTACGCCGCCTCCAAGCACGGCCTGAAGGCCCTCGCCGACTCCCTCCGCCACGAGGAGCACGCGGGCGGCGTCCGCGTCACCTCGGTCTACCCCGGCCGCACGGCCAGCCCCATGCAGGCCAAGGTCCACCAGCAGGAGGGCAAGGAGTACGACGCGTCGAAGTGGATCGACCCCGAGTCGGTCGCGACGACGATCCTGATGGCCCTGGACCTGCCGAGGGACGCCGAGGTCAACGACCTGACGGTACGACCGGGGAACTGACCGGCCGGGACGCTGCGTAGGCTGCTGCGGTGACCGCTGCGTAGGCTGCTCCGGTGAGCGAAAACAGCCAGTTCAGGTTCGGTGCCGCCACCGGTGTCGGCTCCATGCCCGGGGGCGACGCCCGGGAAGCCGTCAAAACGGTCACCGGAACCTTCGAGGACTTCCCCTTCCTGCCCGAACTGCCCGCCCGCGGGCCCGGCGCGGACATGATCGGGCGGACCGCCGGCATGCTCGTCGAGCTGTACGCGCGCGTGGAGCCCAGCGGCTGGCGGCTCGGCGACCGCCCGGGGCGGGACACCAAGCGGGCCCGCTCCTGGCTCGGCCAGGACCTCGACGCGCTGGAGGAATTCACGCAGGAGTACCAGGGGCCGCTGAAGGTCCAGGCCGTCGGGCCCTGGACCCTCGCCGCCAACCTGGAGCTGCGAGGCGGCGAGGCCGCCCTCTCCGACCCCGGAGCCTGCCGCGACCTCGCCGCCTCCCTCGCCGAGGGACTCCGTCTGCACCTCGCCGAGGTCCAGCGGCGGGTCCCCGGCGCGCAACTCGTCCTCCAGCTCGACGAGCCGTCCCTCACCGCCGTCCTGCGCGGCCAGGTGAAGACCGCCAGCGGCTACCGCACCCACCGGGCCGCCGACCGGCAGAACGTCGAGTCCACCCTCCGCGACATCGTCAAAGTGCACGCGGGCGGCCCGGTCGTCGTCCACTCCTGCGCACCGGACGTCCCGTTCGCCCTGCTGCGCCGGGCGGGCGCGGCGGCCGTCTCCTTCGACTTCTCCCTGCTCACCGAGCGTGACGACGAGGTGATCGGCGAGGCGGTGGAGGGCGGCACCCGGCTCTTCGCCGGTGTCGTCCCGTCCGCGGACGGCCCATTGTCAGACCCTGCCGGTAGCGTCATGGGTGTCAGGGCGCTGTGGCGCAGGCTGGGGCTGTCACCGGGGCTTCTCGAGGAGGCGGTCACAGTCACGCCGGCGTGCGGACTCGCGGGGGCCTCCCCGGGGTACGCGCGCACGGCTCTCGCCCACTGCGTCCGGGCGGCGAGATCCCTCGCGGACAACCCAGAGTAACGGGAGGACGACACGGTGGCCGGCGACAAGCAAGCGGAGACGACGACGGTGCCCGCCGAGGCACGGGAGAAGCACGCGCGCCTCGCGGAGCAGATCGAGGAGCACCGCTTCCGCTACTACGTGAAGGACGCTCCCGTCGTCAGCGACGCGGAGTTCGACGAGCTGCTGCGTTCCCTGGAGGCACTGGAGGAGGAGCACCCGGAGCTGCGCACGCCGGACTCGCCGACCCAGAAGGTCGCCGGTTCGTACGAGACGGAGTTCACGGCGGTCGAGCACCGCCAGCGCATGCTCTCCCTCGACAACACCTTCAACGACGAGGAGCTCGCCGCCTGGTCGGAGCGCATCGCCAGAGAACTGGGCGAGCAGGACTACCACTTCCTGTGCGAGCTGAAAGTCGACGGCCTCGCCGTGAACCTCACCTACGAGCACGGCCGTCTCACCCGCGCGGCGACCCGCGGCGACGGCCGCACCGGCGAGGACATCACACCGAACGTCCGGACGATCGCGGAGATCCCGGAGCGCCTCAAGGGCGACTCCGTCCCCGACCTCGTGGAGATCCGCGGCGAGGTCTACTTCCCGATGGAGAAGTTCCAGGAGCTCAACGCCCGTCTGGTCGAGGCCGGTGACAAGCCCTTCGCCAACCCGCGCAACGCGGCGGCCGGTTCACTGCGCCAGAAGGACCCGCGCGTCACGGCCACCCGCCCGCTGCACATGGTGGTCCACGGCATCGGCGCCCTGGAGGGCTTCACCGGCCTGACCCGCCTCTCCCAGGCCTACGACCTGCTGAAGACCTGGGGCCTGCCCACCTCCCGGCACAACAAGGTGGTCGACGGCCTCGACGGCGTACGGGAGTTCATCGCCTACTTCGGCGAGAACCGCCACTCCGTGGAGCACGAGATCGACGGCGTGGTGGTCAAGCTCGACGAGATCCCCCTCCAGGGCCGCCTCGGCTCGACCTCGCGCGCCCCGCGCTGGGCGATCGCGTACAAGTACGCGCCGGAGGAGGTCAACACCAAGCTCGTCAACATCCGCGTGGGCGTGGGCCGCACGGGCCGGGTCACGCCGTACGCCCAGGTCGAGCCGGTCACGGTCGCGGGCTCCGAGGTCGAGTTCGCCACGCTGCACAATCAGGACGTGGTCAAGGCCAAGGGCGTCCTCATCGGTGACACGGTGGTGCTGCGCAAGGCCGGTGACGTCATCCCGGAGATCCTCGGACCGGTCGCCGACCTGCGGGACGGCAGCGAGCGCGAGTTCGTGATGCCGAGCGAGTGCCCCGAGTGCGGTACGGCTCTGCGGCCGATGAAGGAGGGCGACGTCGACCTGCGCTGCCCGAACGCCCGCACCTGCCCGGCCCAGTTGCGCGAGCGCCTGTTCTACCTCGCGGGCCGCAAGGCGCTGGACATCGAGCACTTCGGCTACGTCGCCGCCGCCGCCCTCACCAAGCCGCTGGAGCCCGAGGAGCCGCCGCTGGCGGACGAGGGCGACCTGTTCGACCTCACTGTCGAACAGCTGCTGCCCATCAAGGCGTACGTCCTCGACCAGGACAGCGGTCTGCCCAAGCGCGACCCGAAGACCGGCGAGGAGAAGGTCGTCACGATCTTCGCGAACCAGGAGGGCAAGCCCAGGAAGAACGCGCTTGCCATGCTGGAGAACATCGCGGCGGCCAAACAGCGCCCGCTCGCCCGCATCATCACCAGCCTGTCGATCCGTCATGTCGGCCCGGTCGCGGCCGAGGCGCTGGCCCGCGAGTTCCGCTCGATCGAGCGCATCGACCAGGCCACGGAGGAGGAGCTGGCGGGCACCGAGGGCGTCGGCCCGACCATCGCCGCCTCCCTCAAGCAGTGGTTCGCCGAGGACTGGCACCGCGAGATCATCCGAAAGTGGAAGGCCGCCGGCGTCCGCATGGAGGAGGAGAGCACCGGCGAGGACGAGGGACCGCGCCCGCTCGAAGGGCTCACCGTCGTCGTCACGGGCACCCTCGAACACTTCACGCGGGACGGCGCCAAGGAGGCGTTGCAGAGCCGCGGAGCGAAGGTGACCGGTTCGGTTTCGAAGAAGACGTCATTCGTCGTTGTGGGTGACAGTCCCGGATCGAAATACGACAAGGCGATGCAGCTGAAGGTCCCGGTCCTGAACGAGGAGGGTTTCGGGGTCCTGCTGGAACAAGGGCCGGACGCGGCGGCCGAAGTCGCCCTTTCGGCCGAGGAGTAGGGGTTGAAGGCCACCCGTTCGGCGCATACCAGATGCATACGGGTGGCCGGGGCGCATTCGGGCAACCGTCGGCGACCGCTGCCCGTGGAAGCCTTCTGCGGCCTACTGTTGAGATGTGCGCCTGCCGTGCCCAGCTGCGGTCGGGGCATCTTCGTGCTCGCGGAGCACGGGGAAGGGTTTTCCAACGCGGGCCGCCCAAGGGTTGTCGGGCACCGGGCCGCGGGGCGTGGGCACCGCCGGCTGTGAGAGGGACGGGAATGGAACCGACCGAGAGCGCCGTGCCGGGCTCACGGCTGCGCCTGAGCCGCATGGCGGTCGTATGGCGTGCAGTCCGTGGGACGGGTCGGCCGGCGGGGCGTCCGGGCGTGGAAGTGCGCGCCGTCGGACAGTACACCGCGGACGGGCGCACCTCCGGGGGGCGCGCCGCGGGGGACGGCCGCGGCGCCGCACAGCCGGTCACCGAGCACTCGTCCGGCCTGACCGGCGAGGACGGGGACTCGGAACGGCACCTGTCCTGGCCCGCGCTGCCCGCGGCGGTCGTCGCGGCGGCCGGGTTCGTCCTGGGCGCCGGGTTCTACCGCGCCTTCACCGGCGGCCACGCGCTCTTCCCGTCCGGCACGGCCGGCTGGGCGCTGGCCGTGCTGACCGGCATCATCGTCGGCCACCTCGTCATGCTGGGCCGCTCCCGCTGGTGGGGCGGCACCGGCTCGGGCGCCGCCCTCACGCTCGCCGTGCTGCTGCTGTACGGCTGGGTACCGGCCGGCATGGTCAGCCTCACGGTCGTCGTGCTGGTCGGCATAGCCCGCCGCAACCGCTGGCGCCAGGGCATCCTGCACGGGGCGGTCGATCTCCTCGGCATCGGTGCCGGCGCCCTGGTGCTGGGCGTCTTCGGATCCGTACCGTCCGTCGAGTCCCCCTCGGATCCGGACAGCTGGACGCTCTACACCGGGCCCGAGGTGGTGATGGTCGCCGTCGCCTACCTGGCGGTCACCCGCGTCCTGCTGTGGTACCTGCACGCCCCGCGCCCCGGCCTGCCCACCGTCGCCCGCACCGCCCTGGTCAGACAGGGCCTGGTCGCGGTCGCGCTGCTGGGGATCGCGCCGCTGGTCTGTGTGGTGGCCGTGGCCAAGCCGATCCTGCTGCCGCTGTTCTCCATCCCGCTCATCGCGCTGGACTCCACGCTGTGGATAGCCCGGGCCCGGGCCGAGGAGCAGCTGCGCGACCCGCTGACCGGGCTGCCCAACCGGCAGTGGCTGCTGGAGCGCATCTGGACCGCGCTGGACGACGCCGAGCGGATCGACGCGCGCGCCGCCCTGATGCTGATCGACCTCGACCGTTTCCGGTCGGTCAACGACACGCTCGGTCATCTGGCCGGTGACCGGCTGCTGCTCCAGATCGCCGACCGGCTGCGGGTGGCGCTGCCGCGCGGGGCGGAGGCCGCCCGGCTCGGCGGGGACGAGTTCGCCGTCTTACTGCCGGTCGCCGACTCCACGACGTCGGCGACCCGGGTTGCCCGCAACCTGGTCGCCGCTCTCAGCTCCCCGCTCGACCTCGACGGCCTCACCCTCGTCCTGGAGGCCAGCGCCGGGGTCGCCGTCTTCCCCGACCACGCCCTGGACGCCGAAGGGCTGCTGCGGCGGGCGGACGTGGCGATGTACCAGGCGAAACGGGACCGTACGGGCGTGGAGGTCTACGAGTCCAAGCGCGACTCGAACACCCCGGACCGGCTCGGTCTGCTGGGAGACCTCCGCAGGGCGCTGGACGCCCACGAGGTCGAGCTGCACTACCAGCCCAAGGTCCGCTTCGACGGACAGGTCGCGGGTCTGGAGGCCCTGGTCCGCTGGGTGCACCCCGAGCGGGGCAAGGTGCCGCCGGACGAGTTCATAGCGATCGCCGAGTCCTCGGGCCTGATGCCCCATCTCACCGAGTACGTCCTGGAGACCGCGCTCGCCCAGGTCGCGCGGTGGCGGGCCCAGGGACTGTTCGTCCCGGTCGCGGTCAACGTCTCCCCGCGTGATGTCCACACCCCCGGCTTCGCCGGCTCGGTCGCCGCGCGGCTGGCCCGGCACGGCGTCCCGGCGGGAGCGCTCCAACTGGAGATAACGGAACACGTCCTCCTGGAGGACCCGCAGCGCGCCGCCGACACCCTCAACGGACTGACCGGGCACGGCGTGAAGATGTCCCTGGACGACTTCGGCACGGGCTACTCGTCGCTGGTGCACCTGCGCAAGCTCCCGGTCAGCGAACTGAAGATCGACCGCTCCTTCGTCGCCCGGCTCGCCGTCGACAACGAGGACGCGGAGATCGTGCGCTGCACGGTCGACCTCGCGCACTCCCTCGGTCTGCTCGTCGTCGCCGAGGGCGTCGAGGACGACGAGACCTGGGAGCGCCTGCGCGACCTCGGCTGCGACGCCGTCCAGGGCTGGCTGGTCGCCGCCGCGATGCCCCCCGAGGAGACCACGGCCTGGCTCCGCGCCCGGGGCTCCCGCGGCTGGCAACGCCCCCGGGCCGCCCTGCCGGCGGCGACGGCGGACGACTCGGGGCGCATCGTCTAGGTCCCGGGCGGACCGGTTCGGTCGCCGCTCCCGACCACTCCCGGCGGGGCCTACCGGCGGGCGCAGGGCAAACCGTTTCACTGGCACACCCGCCCGCCCCATAGGATTAGGACCTGGCGCCACATTCCCGCCTGCCGTGCGACGCCTGGCACGCACGCTCGCCGCGTTGCCGAATCGTCCACGTGGCTCCGCCACGAGGGCGCTCCGGCGCCTTGCGATCGCACGCGCCGGACGCCGCACGGCCCGCCCTCCGGGCGGACGGCGGGAATGTGACGCCAGGTCCTAGGCCCCAAACCACTCACACTCACCCCAGAGGATCGCTGCATGCCTGGCATCACGCGCGAGGAGGTCGCCCACCTCGCCCGGCTGGCGCGTCTGGAGCTGAAGCCCGAAGAGCTCGACCACTTCGCGGGACAGCTGGACGACATCATCGGCGCGGTGGCCCGCGTCAGTGAGGTCGCCGACCAAGACGTACCGCCGACCTCGCACCCGCTCCCGCTGACGAACGTCATGCGCCCGGACGAGGTCCGTCCCTCGCTCACCCCCGAGCAGGCGCTCTCCGGAGCCCCGGCCCAGGAGCAGCAGCGTTTCAAGGTGCCGCAGATCCTGGGGGAGGAGTAACCCGCCATGACGGACAGCCCCATCATCAAGCTCACGGCCGCCGAGACCGCCGCGAAGATCGCCTCCGGCGAGCTCACGGCCGTCGAGGTCACCGAGGCGCACCTGGCCCGGATCGAGGCCGTCGACGAGAAGGTGCACGCCTTCCTGCACGTCGACCGCGAGGGCGCGCTCGCCCAGGCCCGTGCCGTCGACGAGAAGCGGGCCAAGGGGGAGAAGCTCGGTCCGCTGGCCGGCGTTCCCCTGGCGCTCAAGGACATCTTCACCACCGAGGGGATCCCGACCACCGTCGGTTCGAAGATCCTCGAAGGCTGGATCCCGCCGTACGACGCGACCGTCACCAAGCGGCTCAAGGCCGCCGACGTGGTGATCCTCGGCAAGACCAACATGGACGAGTTCGCCATGGGGTCCTCCACCGAGAACAGCGCCTACGGGCCGACCGGCAACCCCTGGGACCTGACCAGGATCCCCGGCGGCTCCGGCGGCGGTTCCTCCGCCGCGCTCGCCTCCTATCAGGCCCCGCTCGCCATCGGCACCGACACCGGCGGCTCCATCCGCCAGCCCGCCGCCGTCACCGGCACGGTCGGCGTGAAGCCGACGTACGGCGGGGTGTCGCGGTACGGCATGGTCGCCTTCTCCTCCTCCCTCGACCAGGGCGGCCCCTGCGCCCGCACGGTCCTGGACGCGGCCCTGCTGCACGAGGTGATCGCCGGCCACGACCCGATGGACTCCACCTCGATCGACGCCCCGGTCCCGCCCGTGGTCGAGGCCGCCCGCAACGGCAGCGTCGAGGGCATGCGCGTCGGCGTCGTCAAGCAGTTCCGCGGCGAGGGCTACCAGGCCGGTGTCATCCAGCGGTTCGACGAGTCCGTGGTGCTGCTGAAGGAACTCGGCGCGGAGATCGTCGAGCTGGACTGCCCGTCCTTCGACCTGGCGCTGTCGGCGTACTACCTGATCGCGCCGTCCGAGTGCTCCTCCAACCTCGCCCGCTTCGACGGCCTGCGCTACGGCCTGCGCGCCGGCGACGACGGCACGCACTCCGCCGAGGAGGTCACCTCCCTGACCCGCGAGGCCGGCTTCGGCCCCGAGGTCAAGCGCCGCATCATGCTCGGCACGTACGCGCTGAGCTCCGGCTACTACGACGCCTACTACGGCAGCGCCCAGAAGGTCCGCACGCTGATCAAGCAGGACTTCGACAAGGCGTTCGAGCAGGTCGACGTGATCGTCTCCCCGACGACCCCGACCACCGCCTTCCCGATCGGCGAGCGCGCCGACGACCCGATGGCGATGTACCTCGCCGACCTGTGCACCATCCCGACCAACCTGGCGGGCAACGCGGCCATGTCGCTGCCGTGCGGCCTCGCCCCGGAGGACAACCTCCCGGTCGGACTGCAGATCATCGCCCCGGTCATGAAGGACGACCGTCTCTACAAGGTCGGCGCCGCCGTCGAGGCCGCCTTCGTGGAAAAGTGGGGCCACCCGCTGATCGAGGAGGCACCGTCGCTGTGAGCGCACTGTCCAAGGCCAAGGGCTTCAAGAGCTCCAAGTCCGGTCTGTACATCTCGATGGCCACGTCGGCCTTCGGCGCCGTCGGCGTCTACAAGCAGATCAAGAAGGCCCGCGGAGACAACGACACGCTGCGGCTGCTCGACGCCGTCGTGACCGGTGCCGCGGTCGTCACCAACCTGGCCATTCTCTACCGCGAGCTGAAGCGGCTGGGCGACGATGACGTCCTGCTGGGCTGAGAGGGAAGTTTCACCGTGACCACCACGACAGACCTGGTGTCGTACGAGGAAGCACTCGCGTCGTACGACCCCGTCATGGGCCTCGAGGTCCATGTCGAACTCGGCACCAAGACCAAGATGTTCTGCGGCTGCTCGACCGCCCTCGGGCAGGGCGCCAACACGCAGACCTGCCCCGTGTGCCTCGGCCTGCCCGGCGCGCTCCCGGTCGTCAACGCGACCGGCGTGGAGTCCGCGATCAAGATCGGCCTCGCGCTGAACTGCGAGATCGCCGAGTGGTGCCGCTTCGCCCGGAAGAACTACTTCTATCCGGACATGCCGAAGAACTTCCAGACCTCCCAGTACGACGAGCCGATCGCCTTCAACGGCTACCTCGACGTACAGCTGGAGGACGGCGAGACCTTCCGCGTGGAGATCGAGCGCGCCCACATGGAGGAGGACACCGGCAAGTCCACGCACGTGGGCGGTGCGACGGGCCGTATCCACGGCGCCTCGCACTCGCTCCTGGACTACAACCGCGCCGGCATCCCGCTCATCGAGATCGTCACCAAGCCGATCGAAGGCGCGGGCGAGCGCGCCCCCGAGGTGGCGAAGGCCTACGTCCGTGAGCTGCGCGAGGTCATCAAGGCGCTCGGCGTCTCCGAGGCCCGTATGGAGATGGGCCAGATGCGCTGCGACGTGAACCTGTCGCTGCGCCCGCACGGCACCGAGAAGTTCGGCACGCGCTCCGAGACGAAGAACGTCAACTCGCTGCGGTCCGTGGAGCGCGCGGCCCGCTTCGAGATCCAGCGGCACGCGGCCGTGCTGAGCGGCGGCGGGACGATCATCCAGGAGACCCGGCACTTCCACGAGGACACGGGGTCGACGACCTCGGGCCGCGTGAAGGAGGAGGCCGAGGACTACCGGTACTTCCCGGAGCCCGACCTCGTCCCGGTGGCCCCGTCCCGCGAGTGGGTCGAGAAACTGCGGGCCGTGCTGCCCGAGCTGCCGCTGGTCCGCCGCAACCGGCTCCGCGAGGAGTGGGGCGTCTCGGCCACCGACATGCAGGCGATCCTCAACGCCGGTGCGCTGGAGCCCATCGTCGCCACCATCGAGGCCGGGGCCGACGCCGCTTCCGCCCGCAAGTGGTGGATGGGCGAGCTGGCCCGCAGCGCCAACGAGTCGGGCAAGGCGCTCGACGAGCTGGCGATCACGCCGCAGCAGGTCGCCCGGGTCACCGAGCTGGTCGCGAAGGGTGACCTGAACGACAAGCTGGCCCGTCAGGTCATCGAAGGCGTCCTCGCGGGCGAAGGCACCCCGGACGAGGTCGTCGACAAGCGCGGTCTGAAGGTCGTCTCCGACGAGGGCGCGCTCACCGCCGCCGTCGACGAGGCCATCGCCGGCAACCCGGCCATCGCGGACAAGATCCGCGGCGGCAAGGTGGCCGCGGCCGGTGCGCTGGTCGGCGCGGTCATGAAGGCGACCCGCGGCCAGGCCGACGCGGCGCGCGTGAAGGAGCTGATCCTTCAGAAGCTGGGTGTCAGCGAGGGCTGACCTCCGCGAACCCCACCGGGGGGATGCACCGAACCGGTGCATCCCCCCGGTGCTTTTGTACTGCGCCTGTACCTACACGCGGCGTCCCACGACCCGCACGAAGCCCAGCGTGCGGCCCTGGTCGAGGCGCAGCATCTCGGCGCACTGTCCGGCCATCCGGACGTGCCACTCGTCCGTGTGCTCCTCGGCCACGACCTCGCACCACCGCAGCCAGTCGTGCCAGCCGTCCTCCAGCCAGTCGGCCGTCTCGACCTTGACGGCCCCGCCGCGAGTCCAGTGGCGCCGCCACCAGGCGGCCGAGTGGAAGCACCAGAAATCCGGCTCCCAGTACGGCTTGAGGTGCTCCGGCGGCTCGACGCCGTCGATCTCCTCGCGCAGCGCCGGTACGACGACACCGATCCGCCCGCCGGGCTTCAGCAGCCGCGTCAGCTCGGGCAGGTACAGGTCGTTCGTGCCGAAGTACTGGTAGGCGTCGACGGAGACGATCGCGTCGAAGCTGTTCTCGCCGAACGGCAGGTCGTGCGCCTCGGCGAGCACGGGCAGGACGCGGTCGCCCACGCCCGCCTCGGCGATACGCCCGGCGTTCTCGTCGGGCTTGACCCACAGGTCGGCGGCGGTGACCTGGACGTCGTACTCCCTGGCCAGGAAGATCGACGTCATGGCGCGGCCGCAGCCCAGGTCGAGCACGCGGGAGCCGGGGGGCAGGGTGTCGAGCCCCAGGGCCGGGGCCAGCCACTCCAGCAGCCACAGCGCGTGCGGGCCCATCTGGTTCTCGACGGTCCAGCGGGCGTCGTAGCGGTTGCTGCGCGGGTAGCGGGGGTGGCTGACGCGGTCAGTGAGGGGGTCGTTCGAGGTCCGGGAAGTGATGTCCGACATCGGTGAACGGGCTCCTTGAGTCCTTGAGGAAGAAAGGGGATGCGTCGGAGCTCGGTCGGACCGTCAAACAATGCACCTGCTTCGGCCGGGCGGCGGGGCGCCGCGGGCGTACTTCGGACCAGCGGACGTTAACAGCCGGCCCCTCGGCCCCGCACTCGGTTTTCCCACCCGACGCGCTACCGTCTCGGCCATGAGTGGACGCGCTGATTCCGACACCGATCCTGAGATAACGGACCCGGGGGCAGCCGCCGCGCAGGACACCGAGCGGGATGCCGTACAGGACGAGCCGGATGCGGTACCGGACGAGCCGGACGACGCCGACGAGTCGGCGGAGGACGCGCGGCGGGCCCGCTGGACGGCCGCCGGCACCGGCGCCGTTCTGGCCCTCGCGGGTCTGGCCGCGGCACTGCTCCGCCTCACCCGCTCCGCACCCGCATTCGTCCCGGCTGCGTACGCCGCCGGAGCGGCCGTCTGCGCGGGCGCCGCCGTGCTGGGCTCCCGGGGACGCACCCGGCGCGCGCTGTGGCTGCTGATCGCGGGCGTGATGGTGATGGCGCTGGGGGACCAGTCCGACTGAGGCGACAGACTTCGGCTGATTGTCCTGTGAGCTGCCTCCCACTGTTGTGAATAAGCCCACGAATGCGACAAATGATCTCGTGCGCCTGTAAGAGTGGCTTTGCATTGCTCATGCGTTCTTTGCGGGCTGTTCAGTTCATGGACGACTGCTCCCGGTCAAAGATCCAAAAAAAGTCACCCTGGGAGCACGTTTCGTGGCAGCCCTAGCACGCTGGTGTGTCCGACGCCGTCTGGTCACTGTTCTGCTCTGGCTCCTCGCCTTCGCGGGGGTGGCCGCGGGCGCCGCGGTCGCCGGGGCCGCGTACTCGAACGACTACCAGGTCCCCGGCACCGAGTCGGGCCGCGCCACCCAGCTGCTGCACGAGGGCTTCCCGCAGCTCGGCGGCGACAGCGACACCGTCGTCTGGCACACCACGTCCGGCAGCGTCCGCGCCGCCGACGTCGAGCAGACGATGACCCGAGCCCTGGAACGCGTCGAGAACCTGCCCGGCGTGGCCTCCGTGACCAGCCCCTACGACGGTCCGGGCGCGGGACGCGTCAGCGCGGACGGCCGTACGGCGTACGCCACGGTCACCTTCGACGACCAGGCGCAGGACATCAGCCGGTCCGAGGCGCAGGCCGTGGTCGACACCGCGAAGAGCGCGCAGACCGACGGGCTCCAGGTGGAGCTGGGCGGCAGCGCCGTCGGGCTCACCGAGTCCTCCGGCGGGCACGTCGCCGAGATCGTCGGGGTGGTCGTGGCCGCCGTCGTGCTGTTCCTCGCCTTCGGCTCGCTCGCCGCATCCCTGCTGCCCATCGCCACCGCCCTGGTCGGCGTCGGCACCGCCTACGCCGGGATCGTGCTGCTCGGGCACGTGATGACCGTCGCCGACTTCGCCCCCATGCTCGGCATGCTGATCGGGCTGGGTGTCGGCATCGACTACGCGCTGTTCATCGTGACGAGACACCGGCGCGGGCTGAAACGCGGGCTGTCCGTCACCGAGGCGGCCACCAACGCCGTCGCGACCACGGGACGGGCGGTCGTCTTCGCGGGTGCCACCGTTTGCATCGCCCTGCTGGGCATGCTGATCCTGCGGCTGAGCTTCCTCAACGGCGTCGCCATCGCCGCCGGCCTGACCGTGATCCTCACCGTCGCGGCCTCCGTGACGCTGCTGCCCGCGCTGCTGTCCCTCATCGGCATGCGGGCGCTCAGCCGCCGCGAGCGCCGCCGCCTGGCGGAGCACGGGCCCGAGCCCGAACTGCCCACGGGCTTCGCCGCCCGCTGGTCGGCGTTCGTGGAGCGCCACCCCAAGGTCCTCGGGGCGGTCGCCCTGGTGGTCATGGCCGTCCTCGCACTGCCCACGTTCTCCCTGCACCTGGGCACCTCCGACCAGGGCAACGACCCGAAGACGTCCACCACCCGCCAGGCCTACGACCTCCTCGCCGACGGCTTCGGCCCCGGCGTCAACGGCCCGCTCACCCTCGTCACGAAGGTCGACGGAGCCGACGACAAGCTCGCCCTGGACAACCTCGACTCCACGCTCCGGACCACCGAGGGCGTCGCCTCGGTGACGCCGGTGACATTCGACTCGGGCGGCCACACCGCGTACCTGACCGTCGTACCGGAGTCCTCGCCGCAGTCGAAGCAGACCAGCGACCTCGTCGACCGGCTGCGCGACGAGGTGCTGCCGCGCGCCGAGGCGGGCACGTCGCTCGACACACAGGTCGGCGGCATGACGGCCGGCTACGACGACTTCGCCGACGTCATCGTCTCCAAGCTGCCCGTCTTCATCGGGGTCGTGATCGGGCTGGGCTGTCTGCTGCTCCTGCTCGCCTTCCGTTCGATCGGCATCCCGCTGAAGGCCGCCGCGATGAACGTCGCCGCCGTGGCCTCCGCCTTCGGGGTGGTCGTCGCGATGTTCCAGTGGGGCTGGGGCAGCGAACTGCTCGGCCTCGGCAGCGCGGGGCCCATCGAGCCCTTCCTGCCCGTGATCATGGTGTCCGTGCTCTTCGGCCTGTCCATGGACTACCAGGTGTTCCTGGTGAGCCGGATGTACGAGGAGTGGCTGGAGACCGGCGACAACCGGCGGGCCGTCCGGGTCGGCCTCGCCGAGACCAGCCGGGTGATCAACTCGGCGGCGGTCATCATGATCTCCGTCTTCCTCGCCTTCGTCCTCAGCGGCGACCGTGTGATCGCCATGTTCGGCATCGCCCTGGCCGCCGCCGTCGCCCTGGACGCCTTCGTCCTGCGGACGCTCCTCGTGCCCGCGCTCATGCACATGCTCGGCGGCGCCAACTGGTGGCTGCCCCGCTGGCTCGACAAGCGCCTGCCGCGGATCAGCATCGAACCGCCCGAGGCCCGGGCCGCCCATGAGAGGCTGGCCGCCGCGACGGACGCCGAGGTGGCGGACGTCCTGGCGGAGGAGGAGCGGCGGCGCGATGTACGCGATATCCCTGGGTGACGACGGCGCGGAACTGCGGCCCCTGGAGCCCTGGCACGCGGAGGAGTTCTTCGCGCACCTGGAGCGGGGCAGGGAGTTCATCGGGCGGTTCATCAACTTCGGGTCGCAGGAGACGGACGTGGAGTCCGCGCGGGCCATGCTCCAGCGGTACGCCGAGATGCGCGCCGCCGACACCCGCTCGCTGCACGGGCTGTGGCTGAACGGCAAGCTCGTGGGCGGCGTGCTGTTCCTGAACTTCGACGCCGCGAGCGGCAACTGCGAGGTCGGCTGCTGGCTGGAGCCCGCCGGGACCGGGCGTGGTCTGGTCACCCGGGCGATGCGCGTCCTCATCGACTGGGCGGTCGAGGAGCGCGGCATTCACCGGATCGAGTGGGTCGCCGCCTCGGGCAACCAGCCGAGCCTGAACGTGGCCCGGCGCCTCGGCATGACCCGCGACGGTGTGCGGCGCGAGGCCCACCCCTATGGTGGCGTACGGCACGATCTCGAAGTCTGGTCGGTGCTGGCACCCGAGTGGCGCGCGGCACGCGCGCGGGCCGCTCACGACGATCATTAAGAGACTTCTCAGACAGCGACCCTACGGTGCGAGACATGGCAACGAACGCAGTGGACGAGACCGAGGCCACCGAGGCCACGACCGACGAGAAGGCGGTGGACACCACCAAGTCCGACGAGGTGACCAAGACCGAGGTCCCGGCCGAGGCCGCCGAGACCAAGGAGGAGGGACCCTTCGGCGTCGGCCAGGGCGCTGCCGCCGTGGTCTCCGCGGCACTGGGCGTCGTCTCGCTCACCGGCAGCTGGATCGGCACGGTGGCTGCCGCACGCCAGAACCTCATCGGTCAGCTGGAGACGGCGCAGAACGCGGACGTGGCCAAGCAGATCCAGGCGGTCTACGGCGACGCCTGGCAGACCACGGCCCTGTGGGGTGGCCTCTTCGCGCTGGTCGCGCTGGTCGTCGGCGTCGTGACGCTCGCCCGGCCGGCGTTCGGCACGCCCGGCAGGATCCAGGCCCCCTGGATCAAGTCGGTCGCCTGGGCGGGTGTCGCGCTCGGCGTGATCGGCCTGTTCCTGGCCGTCCTCAAGTACACCGGCATCCTGCTCGGCCTGCCGTCGGCGAGCTGAGTCACCGCAGGTCCTGAGGGGTCTTAGGGCATCCGTGAGCACCTTACGGAGGCCCTGAGGCCCCTCAGCCGTGTCTAAGGCCCAGACCGCCCCCGAAGATGCGGAACTCTCCCGATGTGGCAGCCCCGCCTGGGAGACGAAGGTGGAGGCATCGCAGAAAGCGAAGCCCTCGCACCCGACTCTCACCAAGGACACGCCATGTACGAGTACGAGTACCAGCAGCTGCGCGCCGCCGACCTCATCCGCCGCGCCGACCATGAGCGCCAGGTCCGCGAGGCCGCCCGGGCCCGCCGCGCCGCCGGTCGCGAAGCCGCCGAAAGCTCCGCCGAGCACGAGAGCCATAGCCGCCGCCTCCGCAGGCTCCGGTCCGCCCGCACGGCGTGACCACGGGGGCGGGGCCGGCCGGCGGCGTGACCGTGCGTACGGGGGCGGCTGTCGATGTGGCGGCCGTGCGTACGGGGGCGGCTGTCGATGTGGCGGCCGTGCGTACGGGGGCGGCCGTTGATGTGGCGGCCGTCCGTGCGGAAGCGGTCGCCGGTCCCGTGGCCCGCAGTGGCAAAACCGGTGCCGTGGCACCGGATCCGCATGCGATGCTCGGGTCCGTGGAGACCAGGTCCGTCAGCCCCGTGTTCATCGGCCGGGCGGCCGAGTTGAGCGTGCTCGACGAGGTGCTCGCCGGTGCCGCCGCGGGCAACCCGCAGGCGTTGCTCATCGGCGGCGAGGCCGGAGTCGGCAAGACCCGCCTCGTCGAGGAGTTCGCCGGTGCGGCCAGCAGGCGGGGCGCGGTCGTCGCGCTCGGCGGCTGCGTCGAGATCGGCGCCGACGGACTGCCGTTCGCACCGTTCTCCACCGCCCTGCGCGCCCTCCGCCGCGAGCTGCCCGGACAGTTCGCCGCCGCGGCCGCCGGGCAGGAGGAGGAACTGGCCCGGCTGCTCCCCGAGATCGGCACGGCCGCCGCGCGCGACGCGGCCCGGCACGACGAGGACGGCATGGCCCGCCTCTTCGAACTCACCGCACGCCTGCTGGAGCGCGTCACCGCCGAGCACACCGTCGTCCTCGCCCTGGAGGACCTGCACTGGTCCGACGCCTCCACCCGGCACCTGCTCTCCTACCTCTTGCGCACCCTGCGCACCGGCCGCCTCGTCGTCCTCGCCACCTACCGCTCCGACGACATCCACCGCCGCCACCCGCTCAGGCCCCTGCTCGCCGAACTCGACCGGCTCCGCACCATCCGCCGCATCGACCTCGCCCGCTTCAACCGCGAGGAGGTGTGCCGCCAGGTCGCCGGCATCCTCGCCCAGGAACCCGACCCGGACCAGATCGACGCGATCTTCGAACGCTCCGACGGCAACGCCTTCTTCGTCGAGGAACTCGCCGTCGCCGCCCAGGAGGGCTGCCGCACGGGCCTGACCGACTCCCTGCGCGACCTGCTGCTCGTCCGGGTGGAAGGGCTGCCGGAGACCGCCCAGCAGGTCGCCCGGATCGTCGCCGAGGGCGGCTCCACCGTCGAGTACCGGCTGCTGGCCGCCGTCGCCCGGCTCGCCGAGGACGACCTCATCGAGGCACTGCGGGCCGCCGTGAACGCCGGCATCCTCACCCCCGCGCCCGGTGGCGACGGCTACCGCTTCCGCCACTCCCTGGTCCGCGAGGCCGTCAGCGACGACCTGCTCCCGGGCGAACGCTCCCGACTCAACCGCCGCTACGCCGAAGCCCTGGAGACCGACCCGACCCTCGTCCCCGCCGACCAGCGCGCCACCCGCCTGGCCAGCTACTGGTACCACGCCCACGACGCGGCCAAGGCCCTGCCCGCCGTCCTCGACGCCTCCGTCGAGGCCCGCCACCGCCACGCCTACTCGGAGCAACTCCGGCTACTCGAACGGGCGATGGAACTGTGGGACGCCGCCCCCGAAGCCGTATGCCGGACGCTGCGCCCCGTCCACTACGCCGGGGTCCGCCTTCCCGCACTGCCTGAACGGCGCGGGGGGACCTCCGGCGGCGACGCCCCGGAGTCCGGCGCGCCGCGCTACCTGGACCTGCTGGCCGAGGCGGCCGTCGCCGGACGGCTCTGCGGGGAGCGCGAGCGCGCCCTGAAGATCACCAAGCGGGCGCTGCGCCTCCTGGAAGAGGAGGACGATCCCCTGCGCGCCGCCTGGTTCTGGATCCAGCGCTCCCGGCTGGTGCAGCGGCTCGCCCGGGGCGACGGCTGGAAGGAGATCGCCACCGCGCAGGAGCTGGTCCGCGGCCTGCCGCCGTCCGAGGTGCACGCCGAGGTGCTCGCCACGGTCGCCCACTGGTCGATGCTCCACCAGCCGGGCCATCAGGCCCTGACGGCCGCCGAACGGGCGGTGGAGTACGCGCGCATGGTGGGCGCCGAGGACATCGAGGCCAACGCCCGGCTCACCCTCGGCGGACTCATGATCGACGCCGGGCAGATCGAGGCCGGGCTGGCCCATATGTACGAGGTCAGGGACGAGGTCGTGGCCCGGGGGTTCGCGGCGGTCGTGGGCCGCAGCCATGTGAACCTGCCCTCCGTCCTGGAGGGCATCGGGCGCTCCGAGGAGGCCGTGGACCTCCTTCACGAGGGCCTGCGCCTCACCGGCAGGATGGGCCTGCGGGACGCCGAGGGCTGGGTGTGGGGCAACCTCGCCGAGTCGCTCATCTCCCTGGGCCGCTGGGACGAGGCCGCCGAGGCCGCCGTCAACGCCCAGCGGCGTGGGCAGACGGCCGGGCCGCACGGGTCCGGTGCCATCAGCCTGGCGTTCCTCGCGCTCGCCCGCGGCCGGGTGCCCGAGGCGGCCCGTCATCTCGCCGAGGGCCGCGCCTCCTACGGCCCGCACGACCCCATGCCGCAGCACGACCTGCCGCTCTCCTGCCTCACCGTCGCCGTCGCCGTCGCCGAGGGCCGCCTCCCCGACGCCCGCGCCGAACTGGCACGCACCCTGGCGTCCGGCTTCCCGCCCGGCACCCAGCGCTACGCATGGCCGCTGCTGCGCGAAGCCGCCACGGCCGAGGCCGACGCCCGGGCGCTGCCGACCGTACGGGACGGCCGTGCGGAGGTCCTGCAGAGCATCTTCGAAGCCGTCAGATGCCTCACCACCAACGCCCCCGTCTGGCTCGCCCACGAGAAGTGGGTCCGCGCCGAACTCCACCGCGCCGACAACCGCAGCACCCCGGACATCTGGTCGGAGGTGGCCACCGCCTTCGAACCGCTGGAGCGGCCCTACGACCTCGCCCGCGTCCGGTACCGCCTGGCCGAGTCACTGCTGACGGGAGGCGGCGAGGCCGACGACCGCGACCGTGCCACGGAACTGCTCCGCCTCGTCCATGCCGTCGCCCGCCACCTCGGGGCCCGGCCGCTCGCCGACGCCGCCACCGCGCTCGCCCAGCGCGCCCGCCTGCCGCTCACGCCCGCCAAGGAACCGGCCCCGGCCCCCGCGGACCCCGTCGAGGCCCTCGGCCTGACCAGCCGGGAACGGGACGTGCTGCGCCTGGTCGCCGCGGGCCACACCAACCGCCGGATAGCCGAGGATCTGTTCATCTCCCCGAAGACAGCGAGCGTCCACGTCTCCAACATCCTGGCGAAGCTCGGCGTCTCCGGGCGCGGTGAGGCGGCGGCGGTGGCGCACCGGCTGGGGCTGTTCCCGGCCGAATCCGTCACATCCCGGTCGGCGGGCTGACGCATACGCTGGAAGAGACGTCGCGGATGTCGCGGCCGAGGGAGGCTCCGTTGTTCAACGTGTTCGAGGAACTGTTCTCACCCGGCCGCAAACACACCCGTGACGAGCAGAACCGCCTGGAACTGACCCGCGAGGACGTCGGAGACGGAGATCCCGGACACGGGCCGATAGACCTGTCGTCCGGGAAGGTCGTCGTACGCCCGCCGCAGGAGCCGGAGGACGAAGACCCGGAGGAATGAGCCCGGGCTACGTCACCTGCAGTTCCAGGATCCGGTCGTCCCCGTCCTCCGGATTGCCCCGGCCGTCCGTGTTGCTGGTCACGAGCCACAGCCGGTCGCCGCCCGCCGGGACCACCGTGCGCAGCCGGCCGTACTCGCCCTCCAGGAACGCCTGCGGTTCGGCAGAGGCCTCCGTGCCGTTCAGCGGGATGCGCCACAGCCGCTTGCCGCGCAGGCCCGCCATCCATATCGACCCCTCGGCGTAGGCGATGCCGCTGGGCGAGGCCTCGGCCGTGGTCCACTGGTCGACCGGGTTGTGGAACCCGGAGTCGTCGGACCTGCCCTCCGCCTCCGGCCAGCCGTAGTTGTCGCCCGGCTTGATCGCGTTGAGCTCGTCCCAGGTGTCCTGGCCGAACTCCGAGGCGAACAGGCGCTGCTTGGCGTCCCAGGCGAGGCCCTGCACATTGCGGTGGCCGTACGAGTACACCGGGGAGTCGGGGAAGGGGTTGCCCGGTGCCGGTTCGCCCTCCGGTGTCAGGCGCAGGATCTTGCCGCCCTCGGACTCCTTGTCCTGGGACAGGCCCGTGTCACCGCTCTCACCCGTGCCGACGTACAGCATCTTGTCCGGGCCGAACTCGATCCTGCCGCCGTTGTGGACGAAGCCCTTGGGGATGCCCCTGAAGACCGTGTCGGGAGCGCCGAGCTGCTCGCCGGAGGGCTTCTTCTCGTCGTACAGCATGCGGACGATGCGGTTGTCGGAGGCCGAGGTGAAGTACGCGTAGACCATGTGGTCCGAGGCGTAGTCGGGGGACAGGGCGATGCCGAGCAGGCCGCCCTCGCCGGCGGCCGATACGCCCGGCACCTCGCCCAGCTCGGTCTTCTTTCCGGTCTTCGCGTCGACCCGGACGATCGTCCCGTCGTCCCGGGAGGAGACGAGCAGGCCGCCGCCGGGCAGCGGGGCCAGGCCCCAGGGGGAGTCCAGGCCCTCGGCGACGGTGCGTACCACCTTCACCGAGCCCTTGGCGGGTGGTGTCTCCTCGGCGGCCTGCCCCGCCGGCGCGGACGACCCCGGTGCCGCAGGGCTCGGGGAGGCGCTCCCGTCCGTGCCGGACGATCCTCCGCCGTCGGAGGAACAGCCGGCCGTCAGCAGGAGCGCGGCGGCGGCCAGCACGGCCGGCACGGCTCGACGTTGCACGATCATGGTCCCTTCGAGCGGCGGCGGGTTCTACCTGTCATACACCTCCCGCGCCTGTGAAGTTCCCGATCACGAAACGTCGAACCGCGAACACGGGGTTTGCCCGATACGCCCCCGGGCGGAACGGGCTCAGTCCCACGACCCCTGAGCGGGAGGCAGTTCCGCCACCTCTCGCAGGTCCTCGGTCGTCAGGCGCAGGGTCGCCGCCGCCGCGTTCTCCGTGACCCAGCGCTCCTGTTTCGTGCCGGGGACCGGGACCACGTGCGGGCCCTGGGCGAGGACCCAGGCGAGGGCGACCTGGGCGGGGGTGACGTGCTCGCCGTGGCGGCGGGCCACTCGGCGCAGGCCCGCGACGATCGGCTGGTTCGCGGCCATCATCTCGGCCGTGAAGCGGGGGTGCCGGGCGCGGACGTCGTCCGCCTCGAAGCCCGCGCCGGGCCGCAGCCTGCCGGTCAGGAAGCCGTTGCCGAGCGGCATCGCCGCCAGGAAGCCGACGCCCCGCGTCTCGCACCACGGCAGCAGCGTCTCCAGTGCCTCGGGCGACCACACCGACAGCTCCGCCTCGACCGCGCTCACGGGGAACACCTGCTGCACCCGTTCCAGCTGCCGGATCGTCGCGTCGTGCAGCCGGGCCCCGGAGCGGCGGCCGGCCCGCGCGCCGACCGCGCACAGGCCCAACGCCCTCACCTTCCCGGCCTGGACGAGCTCCGCCATCGCGCCCCAGGTCTCCTCGACGGGGACCTCCGGGTCGGCCCGGTGCAGCTGGTAGAGGTCTATGACGTCCGTCTGGAGGCGCCGCAGCGACGCGTCGCAGGCCCGTTTCACATACCCCGGGCGGCCGTTGGCGACGATGTGCTGGTCCCCCACGAGCAGACCGACCTTCGTCGACACGAACGCGTCCGGCCGCCGCTCCTTCAACGCCCGCCCCACCAGCAGCTCGTTGGTGAAGGGGCCGTACATGTCGGCCGTGTCCAGCAGGGACGAACCCAGGTCGAGCGCCCGGTGCACCGCCCTGAGCGACTCGTCGCCACGCTGCCGCGACGCGCTGTACGCCCAGCTCATCGGCATGCACCCGAGTCCGACGGCCCCCACCGCGAGCGCCGCCGCGCCGATCGTCCTGCGCTCCACCTGGTCGTGACCCTCCCTGTTCCGGCCACCCCAACCTAACCTCTGCCGTCGCACCCTCCTGACATAGCCTCCAGAGCATGACTGCTGACGTGTGGCTGCCCATCCCGCCGGACGAGATCGAGGGACTCCCCGAGGGCCCCGCCTACCGCTTCTGGAACGGTGAGGAGGAGTTCCCCGCGGACCCGGCGGACTGCGTCTTCTACGTCGTCCCCTACATGAAGCCCAGCCCGCTGTGCGTGCGTCCCATGCCGGGGATGAGCCGGCTGCAGGTCGTGCAGACTCTCTCCGCCGGCATCGACCACGTGGAGCCGGGGCTGCGGCAGCTGCCTCCGGGCGTGCGGCTGTGCAACGCGCGCGGGGTGCACGAGGCCAGCACCGGAGAGCTCACCCTGACGCTGATCCTGGCCTCGCTGCGCGGTGTCCCCGACTTCGTCCGCGCGCAGGACCGGGGGGAGTGGCTCGCCGGGTTCCGGCCCGCGCTCGCCGACAAGAACGTCCTCATCGTCGGGTACGGATCGATCGGCGCGGCCATCGAGGACCGGCTCGTTCCGTTCGAGGTGGCGCGGGTGGCGCGCGTCGCGCGCTCCGAGCGCACCACGGCGCGCGGGCCGGTGCATCCGCTCACCGAACTCCCCGCGCTGCTCCGGGACGCGGACGTCGTCATCCTGTCCACGCCGCTCACCGAATCCACCCGTGGCCTGGCCGGGGCCGACTTCCTGGCCCGGATGAAGGACGGCGCGCTCTTCGTCAACGTCGCCCGCGGCCCCGTCGTCGACACCAAGGCGCTGCTCGCCGAACTGGAGACGGGCCGCATCACCGCGGCCCTCGACGTCACCGATCCCGAGCCCCTGCCGCGCGAACATCCCCTGTGGCGTGCGCCGGGGGTACTCATCAGCCCGCACGTCGGCGGACCCACCTCCGCGTTCCTGCCGCGCGCCAAGCGGCTCCTGGCGGACCAGTTGAACCGTTATGTGAACCGGGAGCCGCTGCGCAACGTGATCCTTACGACGGGTGCCTCAACCGACTGATCCGAACTTCGGGTACTGTCCGCAATCCTTCGGGCGCGGTGGGTACTCATGTATCTGTGATCGTCACGGAGCGTAGAGAACCTATGTCCCTGAGTGACGAGACTGGTGTATCGTCCCGACAGGGGCTGCGCCGGGGACAGTTCGGCGCCGGGGACGGACACTTCAGGACTGTGAGGGGGGCGACGGGCGATGCACGGCCTATGGACGAGCGATCCGACGGGGCGGGGCTGCCGGCGGCGACCCTGGCGGACGGCCGCGAGCAGACGCGGTCACCACGCCGATCACGGCGGGCAGCACACCCACCACAGCGACCACCACACCGACCACAGCCATCACCACCGCAGGACGGGCAGCCGCAGAAGGCATGCCCAGCCGGCGCACCGGGGCCCGCGGGACCCGGGAGCGACACGGACCGGGAGGGTCCGGTGAGCGCGCCGCCGACCCCCACACCCACGCTCGACGGAGCGCTGCGCGCACAGCCTCCGTCCCCCGGGGCGCTGC
>NZ_NGFN01000870.1 GCF_002148965.1 Streptomyces swartbergensis
GGCTGCTGATCGACGTGGACGACCTCGGCGTCGGCGTCCCCGCCTGGGATCTGGCCCGCCCCGCCGCCTGGTACGCCTGCGGACTGCTTCCATCCGGCGAATGGGCCCGGTTCCTCGCCGCCTACCGCGCCGAGGGCGGCCCTGCCGTCCCGGTCGACGGCGATCCCTGGCCCGCCCTGGACGTCCCCGCCCGCGCCCTCACCGTGCAGACCGCGGCCCGGGCCGTCACCAAGGCGGTCGCGGCCGGTCGCCCTCTCGACGAGGTGGAGCAGTCGGTCGTGGACGCCTGTGACCGAATGGCCACCGTCCCGCCGCAGTTGGTGCAGGAGTACGCGAAGTAGGGTGCAACCGACCACAGCCGGACAGAGTCTGTCCTGGCGACACACGAAGCAGGACCGACCGGCGAGGAGTTGAACCACCATGCAGTGTCCGAAGTGCCGTGCGCCGATGCACACGTACAACCGCAACGGTGTCCAGATCGAGCAGTGCAGCGGCTGCCGCGGGATCTTTCTCGACTACGGCGAGCTGGAGTCGCTGACCCGCCTGGAAGCCCAGTGGTCCCAGTCCGCCCCACCGCCCCCGCCGGCTCCACAGGCCTACCC
>NZ_NGFN01000088.1 GCF_002148965.1 Streptomyces swartbergensis
CAGCACGGTCGCCCCGTACCGCCCGGCCAGCTCCCGCGCCGCCGCCAGCCGACCGCCTTCGACCTCCGCCCGGTCGACCCCGAGCAGCGCCGCCGCCTCCCCGGCATGCGGCGTCATCAGGGTCGGCGCCCGCCGCGCCCGTACGACCCCCGCCTCGGCCAGCCGCAGCCCGTCGGCGTCGACCAACACCGGGACGTCCGCCGCCAGCACCTCCCCGACCGTCGCCGCGTCGTCCCCGGCCCCCGGCCCGACGACCCACGCCTGCACCCGCCCGGCATGCTTCGGCCCCTGGTCCGACACGAGCGTCTCGGGGAACCGTGCGAGGACGGCGTCACCGGCCGGCCCGACGTACCGCACGGCCCCGGCCCCGCCCCGCAGCGCCCCGGCGACGGCCAGCACGGCGGCTCCGGGGTAGCGCGCGGACCCGGCGGCGATGCCCACGACACCCCGCCGGTACTTGTCGCTCTCGGCCCGCGGCACCGGCAGCAACCGCGCCACGTCCGCGTGCTGCAACGCCTCCAGATCCGGCTCGGCCGGCAGCTCCAGCCCGATGTCGACCAGCCGCACGGACCCCGCGTACTCCCGCGCGGGATCGATCAGCAGCCCCGGCTTGTGCGTCCCGAACGTGACCGTCAGATCGGCCCGGACCGCGACGCCGCGCACCTCCCCGGTGTCGGCGTCGACCCCGCTGGGCAGATCGACGGCGACCACGGCGCCCCGCGACCGCTCGGCGGCGGCGGCCAGCGGCACCGCGTCCGGCCGCAGCCCGCCCTTCCCACCGATCCCGACGATGCCGTCGACGACGAGATCCGCCCGCTCGACCAACTCCTCGACGCCCCGCGCGCTCCCGCCGGCACCTTCACCATCACCGGTGCTCACGACCCGCCCCCCGGCCCGCCGCAGCGCCGCGAGTCCCCCGGCATGAGCCCGCTCCGGCGCGAGCAGCACCGCCGTGACACCGGCCCCGCGCCGGGCCAGCCGGGCCCCGGCGTACAGCGCGTCACCCCCGTTGTCCCCGCTTCCGACCAGCAGCACGACCCTGCTCCCGTACACCCGCCCCAGCAGGTCGGCGCAGGCCGCGGCGAGTCCGGCGGCGGCGCGTTGCATCAGCGCCCCCTCCGGCAGCCGCGCCATCAGCTCCCGTTCGGCGGTCCTGACCGTCTCCACGCTGTACGCACTACGCATGCGGTCGAGTTTCCCGTACGACCGCCCGGCCACTCCCCCGCATCCCGCGCACCTGCGGACCGTGTCGCATCCATTGACGCTTTGCCTGCCCTTTGCCAGACTCACCGGCCGCGCAGAAAGCGCTTGCACACCCCCCACGTTCGACGAAACCGAGGCAACCATGGGACGCAGAGCCGCATTCCTCGCCGCCGCCGGTGCCACCGCCGTCCTCACCGCCGCCRGCACCCTGACCGCCCCCGCCACCGCCGCCCCCACGCGAGCGACGGCCTGCGGAGACGGTTCCTTTCAGGCCGAGGCCGTGCAGAACGGCAGCAACTGGACCGCCCGGCGCGGCGGCAGCACCGTCTACACCGGCACCGACATGCGCGCCGCCGTCCAGGCGGCCGTCAACAGCCTCACGTCGGGCCGCACGTCGAAGGAGCGGGTCGTGGTCCGCGGCTCGGGCTCGATCTCGGCGGGCTCACGCATCTCGCTCCCGAGCTACACCGTCCTCGACGTCTGCGGCACCATCAACGTCACCGGCAGCGGCTCCGGCGACCAGGCGCCGGTCTACTCCCGCGGCACCCGCGACGTCGAGGTCCAGAACCTCAAGCTCACCGGCACCCCGCTCTACGGCATCTTCCTGCGCAACGTGCAGAACGTCGTGCTCGGCCAGATAGACATGCGCCTCTCCCGCGGCCTGGGCATCCGCATCGACAACCGCGGCGACACCAGCCAGTGGACGCGCAACGTCCGCATCGGCAACGTCTACGTCTCCGGCGCCTCCAGCCACGCCGTCGAGACCTACGGCGTCGACGGCATCACCATCGGCACGGTCACCGCCCGCAACGTCGGCGAGTCCGGCCTGCTGCTCAACCAGACCATCAACGCCAGCGTCACCAAGGTGGACGCGGAGAACGCGGGCACGGGCACCGGCTACGCGGCCTTCCGCATGGCCAACCGCAACGGCCGCGTCGGCAGCGGCTACCCGACCAACATCCGGGTCGGCGAGGTCATCGCGCGCGGCGGCGGACGCGGGGTGTTCTGCGTGTCGGAGAGCGGCGGGGCGACGATCGACAAGGTGACGATCTCCAACACCGGCAACAACTCGGTCCTGATCGAGAACTGCTACAACGTCAACCTCGCGGCCCAGAGCGGCACCATCACGGGCGGCGGCGAACTGCGCCTGGCCGCCCGCTCGGAGTTCCCGAACAACAAGGACATCACCATCCAGAACCTGACGGTCACCAACTCGGCCATCAGGGAGAGCCCGTGCGGCGAGAACACCACGTTCCGCAACATCACGCGGGTGAACAGCAGCCAGTCGATCTGCTGACGCCCGCGCCCGTGAAGCCCTCGCCTCACCCGGCGGGGGCTTCACCGCGCAGGCGGCTCAGCGCCTCCATGGCTTCGCGTTCGATGCGCGCGATGTCACGGAGGACGGTGCCTGCCCGCGCGAGGCACTGCTCATCGCCCGACTCACCGGCGTTCGTGATGAGCGCCGCGACGTGGGTCCACAAGCCGGCCGCCTCCGAGTACAGCCTGTGGCCGGTGCGCAGATGGCCGCTGTCGACGAGCTGGGCGCATTCGGCGAGAAAGTCGCGGTAGAGGTTGCGGAACAGAGCACCGCCGGTGCCCGCCTTCTCCATCAGCAGGGCGGCCTGCGGCAGGTCCCGCCGGGGGGCGCCGGTGCGCTGGAGCCAGGCGGGTACGAGCTTCCCGGCCTTCTCGATGCCCCGGTGGCCGAGGTTGGCGATGGGCGGGTCGAGGAACGCGCCGGCGCATTCGGTGATGGCCGGAATGATCCGGCTCTCGATGGAGGGCATCTTCTCGGCGGCGGTGAGCGTGAAGGACCGGTGCCTGGCCGTCATCGGTCCGCGCGCGGCCCTGGCCCGGGCGAGGCTGCTCAGGCTCGTGGTCACCGCTCCGCCCTGCTGGTCGGTGTCCACGAGGTAGGCGTCATGCTCGTCGTAGCCGTACAGGGCGACGACATGGCCGCCGAAGTGCGCCTTCGAGGTGAAGTAGTCCAGGTGGTAGCTGTCGAGCTGGAGCCCGACGGGGCGGCCCGCGTCGACGGCGGTCGCCACGTTCTCCCATGCCTTACGGGCGGAGCCGGTCTCCTGGACCACGAGCTCCAGCCCCAGCCTGGCGGCCAGGTTCCTGGTGAGCTCGAAGGGCTTGACCCGCCCGCCGAGGAAGGGAAAGTCCATGTTCTTGCTGTCCCAGTAGATGAAGGACAGCCCGGAGCCGAGGCCGAAGAGCATGGGCTCGGACAGATCGAGCCCCTGGTGCCGCAGCAACACTCCCAGAGCCGACGTCTCGCAGTGCTGCGTACCGCGAGGGTCGACGCCCTCCACCGTGGTCATGCCATGCCCTCCTGGACGGGACTCGCACGCTATTATCGAGGCACGTTTTGAACTCGTTCAAAAAGGGGGAGCAGAACATGACCGGATCAACCCGACCCGTGGAAACCGACACACCCGCCACCGCCCTCGGCCCCACGGCACTCGTCCTCGGCACCTTCTCCGCCGCGGGCACCTGGGCGTTCCTGATCCCCTGGACGGTGCTGGCCGGAGCGCTGGCCATCACGTTCGGCGCGATGGGCATGCACTACGCCCGCCGTGGCACGGGCCGCATGTGGACCGCGGCGGCGGGCACCGCCCTCGGCGCCGCGGGCTTCATCGGCACGGCCATGCTCCTGTGGTCCATGTCGTAGCTCCCCCGCCCCCGTCACCCCTCCGCGATCACCACGGCCGAGGCGACACCCGCGTCATGGCTCAGTGACACATGCCAGGACCGCACCCCCAGCTCGGCGGCCCGCGCCGCCACGGTCCCGGTCACCCGCAGCCAGGGCTGCCCACTGTCCTCGACACACACCTCGGCATCGGTCCACAGCAGCCCGGCCGGGGCCCCGAGCGCCTTGGCCAGGGCCTCCTTGGCAGCGAACCGGGCAGCCAGGGAGGCGACCCCCCGGCGCTCCCCACTGGGCAGCAACAGCTCCCGCTCCACGAACAGCCGTCCGGCCAACGCGGGCGTACGCTCCAGCGACGCCGCGAACCGATCGATCTCGGCGACGTCGATCCCGACCCCGATGATGCTCATGGCCAGCACCCTACGGTCATGCCGGGGCGTTCCCCGCCGACACCGGCTCCGTTCCCGCCGCCTAACCTGATCCGCATGGAATGGGACGGCCTCACCGACCGCGAGCGCTACAACGACTGGTATCTGAAGGACCGGGACCGGTTCTCGGACCTGGCCCGGGACGCCGACTGGGACGGCCTGTTCGCGGAGTTGGGGAAGAACCCCGGATGGGTCAACCTCGCCCGTCCCGGGAACCGCACCGGATTCGCCCCGCTGCACCAGGCCGCCTGGCACGGTGCCGAGATCGCCGTCGTCTCCCGGCTGATCGCGCACGGTGCCTGGCGCACGCAGCGCACCCGGGACGGACTGCGCCCCGTGGACATCGCGCGGGAGCGGGGTCACACCCACCTGGTGGAGCTCCTGGAGCCGGTCGAGGTGCGGCAACTCCCCTCGCCGTCCGATGCGCTGGAGCACCACTTCCACGCGATGCTGCGGGAGCGGACCGGCAGCTGCTTCGACGAGATCGAACACCTGCTGCCGCCGCTGTCCCCGCTGACGGAGGGTCTGAGCGGACAGATCTTCTTCCGTGTGGTCGGCATGATGGGCGGCTTCCACTACCGCCTCCACGCGGACGTCGTGCATGTGAACGGCAGCTCGCGGATGGACGGTGACAACGGGGACTTCTACCAGGTGACCCCCGACGGCTGGACCAAGCTCGCGTACAGCCGCACGCCGCCGGCGCCCTGGAGCTTCCCGTACTGACCCGAGCCACCCCCGCCTTCCCGGCAGCAACCTCCACCGCGCTCCTCGAACGCCCCGCGCACCGAACCCCCAGCGGAGACCCCGCGAGCGTGAACTCCCCCTCCCCCTTGTACAGTTCGCGATGACCGCGATGAGCAAACGGCATCGCACCAACGGGAGGACACAGCCTTGAAGTTGAAGTCTTTGGGCACCGCACTGACCACTGCGGCCCTCATAGGCACGGCCCTCACCGGCGCCGTCGCCACCGCGGGCACCGCCGCCGCGGCGACGAAGCCGGACTGCAGCAGCGCGCTGGTCAACGTGAAGCCCAAGGCAACCGTCAACCTCCGCAGCTCGCCCAGGACGAGCGCCACGGCTCTCGGCACCTGGGGCAAGGGCCAGAAGGGCGGGGTCTGCTTCGGCGACCGCAAGCCCGTCACGGGGGGCAGCTACACGGCCTGCGGCAAGAAGAGCAACAAGTGGTGGTTCGGCGGCCCCAACAGCACCAGCGTGGAAGGCTGGGTCCCGGCGACCTGCCTGCCCATCTGAGCCTGCGCACCTGACGGCCTGACCGGCTGCTCAAGGGGCGAACGGCGACCGGCCGTTCGCCCCTTCCCGTCGCTCCGCTACTCCACCGTCACCGACTTCGCCAGGTTCCGGGGCTGATCCACCTCGTTCCCGCGAGCCGTCGCCAGCTCGCACGCGAACACCTGGAGCGGCACCGCGGCCACGAGCGGCTGGAGCAGCGTCGGCGTGACCGGCACCCGGATCAAGTGGTCCGCGTACGGCACCACCGCCTCGTCCCCCTCCTCCGCGATGACGATCGTCCGCGCACCCCGCGCCCGGATCTCCTGGATGTTGGACACGATCTTGTCGTGCAGCACGGACCGCCCGCGCGGCGACGGCACCACGACGACCACCGGCAGATCCTCCTCGATCAGGGCGATCGGCCCGTGCTTCAACTCCCCCGCCGCGAACCCCTCGGCGTGCATGTAGGCCAGCTCCTTGAGCTTCAGCGCGCCCTCCAGCGCCACCGGATACCCCACGTGCCGGCCGAGGAACAGCACCGTGTTCTTCGAGGCGAGCGTGCGCGCCAGCTCCCGCACCGGCTCCATCGTGCCCAGGACCTGCTCCACCGCACCGGCGATCGAGGACAGGTCGCGGATCACCGCCCGGATCTCGTCGCCCCACTTGGTGCCCCGCACTTGCCCCAGGTACAGGGCGACCAGGTAACAGGCGACGAGCTGCGTCAGGAACGCCTTGGTGGAGGCGACGGCCACCTCGGGACCGGCGTGCGTGTACAGCACCGCGTCCGACTCGCGCGGGATCGTCGAGCCGTTGGTGTTGCAGATCGCCAGCACCTTGGAGCCCTGCTCGCGGGCGTGCCGCAGCGCCATGAGCGTGTCCATGGTCTCGCCGGACTGGGAGATCGCGATGACGAGGGTCTGCGCGTCCAGGATCGGGTCCCGGTACCGGAACTCGCTGGCCAGTTCCACCTCGCACGCCAGGCGCGTCCAGTGCTCGATGGCGTACTTGGCGATCATCCCGGCGTGGAAGGCCGTACCGCACGCGACGATGACGACCTTGTCGATCTCCCTCAGCACCCCCGCGGGGATCCGCACCTCGTCCAGGGTCAGCGAACCGGAGCCGTCGATCCGGCCCAGCAGCGTATCGGCGACCGCCTTGGGCTGCTCGGCGATCTCCTTGAGCATGAAGTAGTCGTAGCCGCCCTTCTCCGCGGCCGACGCGTCCCAGTCGACGTGGTACGAACGGACGTCGGCCGGGCGGCCGTCGAAGCCCGTCACCGTCACGCCGTCCCGGCGCAGCTCCACCACCTGGTCCTGCCCCAGCTCGATCGCCGACCGCGTGTGGGCGATGAACGCGGCGACGTCCGAGGCGAGAAAGGCCTCGCCCTCTCCGACGCCCACCACCAGCGGCGAGTTCCGCCGCGCGCCCACCACCACGTCCGGCTCGTCGGCGTGCACCGCGACCAGCGTGAACGCGCCTTCCAGCCGCCGGCACACCAGCCGCATCGCCTCGGCCAGGTCCGCGCACGACGAGAACTCCTCGGCGAGCAGATGCGCGACGACCTCGGTGTCGGTCTCGGAGGTCAGCTCGTGCCCGCGCTCCGCCAACTCGGCCCGCAGCAGGGCGAAGTTCTCGATGATGCCGTTGTGGACGACCGCGACCCGGCCCGCGTTGTCGATGTGCGGGTGGGCGTTGGCGTCCGTCGGTCCGCCGTGTGTGGCCCACCGGGTGTGGCCGATGCCCGTCGTACCCGTCGGCAGTGGCCTGCCGTCCAGTTCCTTCTCCAGGTTGAGGAGCTTGCCGGCCTTCTTGGCCGCCGCCAGCCCGCCGTCGGCCAGCACGGCGAAGCCCGCCGAGTCGTAGCCCCGGTACTCCAGCCGCTTCAGCCCGGCCATCACGACATCGAGCGCCGACTGCGGCCCCACGTATCCCACGATTCCACACATGGGCGGCAGCTTAGGGTCGATTCCCGCGCCGAACCGGCCGCAGCGTGCCCGAAATCGGAAATTCCCACCGGGGTACGAAGACCTGACCCCTTACTCTCACGCCTTCGCCCGATAAGCCCTCATCGCCAGCGGATAGAACACCAGCGCGATCCCCGCCGCCCACACCAGCGACCACAGCACCGGTTCCGCCACCGCTCCGCCGAGCAGCAGCCCGCGGAAGGCGTCGGACAGATGCGTGACCGGGTTGACGTCGCTCCACGCCTGGAGCCAGCCCGGCATGGTGTCGACGACGACGAAGGCGCTGCTGGTGAAGGTGATCGGGAAGATGAGGGTGAAGGCGAACGCCTGCACCTTCTCCGCGTCACCGGCCAGCATTCCGATCAGTACGGCGCTCCACGACACGGCCGCGGCGAACACCACCAGCAGCAGCGCGCCGAGCAGGAACCCGCCGAACCCGCCGGTGATGCGGAAGCCGAGGGCCAGTCCGAGGCCGATCATCAGCAGCATCGCCCAGACGTGCTTCGCGAGGTCGGCGGTGATCCGCCCGATCAGCGGGGCGGAGCGCGCGATGGGCAGGCTGCGCAGCCGGTCGAAGACACCTTTGGTGAGGTCGGTGTTGAGCGCCATCGCCGTGTACATCGTCATGAACAGGGTGTTCTGCACGATGATCCCGGGCAGCGCGTACTTCAGATACGCGTCGGGCGATCCCGCCATCTGCCCGCCCAGTACGTAGGTGAACAGGAACACGAACATGATCGGCGTGATGCTGTAGTCGACCAGTTCGAGCGGGTTGTGCTTGACGGCGACCAGGCTCCGCCAGGCCATCGTGAAGGTCTGCCGCACTCCAGCGAGGGGCGGCACGCGGCCCGACGCGGTGACGGGCGCGGTGACGGTGGTGGCGGTCATGACCGGCTCACCGCCTTCTCCAGCTCGCCCTCGTCCTGGTCCCGGACGGCCGCGCCGCCGTTCTGCTCGGGCTCGCCCGGTTCGGCGCGGTGGCCGGTCAGGGCGAGGAAGACCTCGTCCAGCGAGGAACGGCGCAGGGCCAGCTCGCCCACCGCGATCCCCTCCCGGTCCAAGGCGCGCACGACGGCCGGCATCAGCTCGGGGTCCTTCACCGGCGCCGTGATCATCTCGCCCTCGATCCGGGCCTCCGGGCCGGCGGCCCCGGCCACCAGGGTGTGCGCCCGCGCAAGGTCCTGTCCGAGGATCGGGCGGAGCTCCAGCACCTGGCCACCGACCTGGGCCTTCAGCCGGTCCGGCGTGCCCTCGGCGATCACCCGGCCCTTGTCGATCACCACGATCTCGTCGGCGAGCACATCGGCCTCGTTCAGATACTGCGTGGTCAGCAGGGCGGTCGCACCGTCCGCGACGAGGCCGCGCAGCATGTCCCACAGCTCACCACGGCTGTGCGGGTCGAGGCCCGTGGTCGGCTCGTCGAGGAAGAGGATGCGGGGCCGCCCCACCAGGCTGGCCGCGAGGTCCAGGCGCCGGCGCATGCCTCCCGAGAACGTCTTCACGGCCCGGCCGGCCGCGTGCGTCAGCTGGAAACGCTCCAGCAGCTCCCCCGCGCGCGCCTTCGCCTCCCGCCTCGGCAGGCCCAGCAGCCGGCCGATGAGCAGCAGGTTCTCCGTGCCGGTCAGGTTCTCGTCGACCGCCGCGTACTGCCCGGTCAGCCCGACCATGGCCCGCACGACCCCGGCCTCCCGGACCACGTCGTGGCCGGCCACCCGGGCCGTGCCCCCGTCCGGGCGCAGCAGCGTCGCGAAGATCCGCACCGCGGTCGTCTTGCCCGCACCGTTGGGGCCGAGCAGCCCGAGCACCGTGCCCTTGCGGGCCGCCAGATCCACACCGGCCAGCGCCTCGGTCTCCTTGAACCGTTTGACCAGGCCTTCCGCCTCTATCGCATACGTCATGGGTCACCCCTCGGCGTTCCTGGACCCCGGCCTGGGCCCATTTCTCCCACAACTGTGACGCACGCCACTGACATTCCTCCCCTTGGCCGGTTTTCTCCCACACAGGAGGATCCAGGGACCCATGCGTGACGGATCCCACCTCACCGTCCGTTCGTACGCCCGTAACAATGGACTGTGATCTCTCCGGTCTCCTCGATACCCCGGAGCGCCCACCGGCAGCGGCCGGAGGCGACTCCCTACCTCGACCTCACCCGAGCCGAGTGGAGCGCGTTGCGTGACAAGACGCCGCTGCCGCTGACGGCCGAGGAGGTCGAGAAGCTGCGCGGTCTTGGCGATGTCATCGACCTCGACGAGGTGCGGGACATCTACCTCCCGCTGTCCAGACTCCTCAACCTCTACGTCGGTGCCACGGACGGCCTCAGAGGCGCGCTCAACACCTTCCTGGGCGAGCAGGGCTCCCAGTCCGGCACCCCGTTCGTCATAGGAGTCGCCGGCTCGGTCGCCGTGGGCAAGTCGACGGTCGCCCGGCTCCTCCAGGCCCTCCTCTCGCGCTGGCCGGAACACCCGCGCGTCGAACTGGTCACCACCGACGGCTTCCTGCTGCCCACCAAGGAACTCCAGGCCCGCGGCCTGATGTCACGGAAGGGATTCCCCGAGTCCTACGACCGCCGTGCGCTGACCCGCTTCGTCGCCGACATCAAGGCCGGCAAGGACGAGGTCACGGCCCCCGTCTACTCCCACCTGATCTACGACATCGTCCCCGACAAGAGGCTCACRGTCCGCCGCCCCGACATCCTGATCGTCGAGGGCCTGAACGTCCTCCAGCCCGCCCTCCCCGGCAAGGACGGCCGCACCCGGGTCGGCCTCGCCGACTACTTCGACTTCAGCGTGTACGTCGACGCCCGCGTCGAGGACATCGAGCACTGGTACCTCGACCGCTTCCGCAAGCTGCGCGCGACCGCGTTCCAGAACCCGTCCTCGTACTTCCGCAAGTACACCCAGGTCTCGGAGGAGGAGGCCCTCGACTACGCCCGGACGATGTGGCGCACGATCAACCGGCCCAACCTGGTCGAGAACATCGCCCCCACCCGCGGCCGCGCCACCCTCGTCCTGCGCAAGGGCCCGGACCACAAGGTGCAGCGCCTCAGCCTGCGCAAGCTGTGACGCCCGGGGGAAAGACCGGTTAGATAGCCGTCATGCTCCACTTGCGCCTGATCACGCCGTCCGAGAAGACCGACGACGTGGTGCGGCTGATCGACCAGACGGTCGGCACCACCCACCTCGTCGTACTGCCGGACACCGCCCGCGACCCCGCCGGGGACGTCGTGATGTGCGACGTGGCGCGCGAGGCGGGCGACGAACTGCTCACCGGCCTGCGGGAGCTGGGCATCGACACGAGCGGTTCGATCGCCGTCGAGGCCATCGACCTGTCGCTGTCCGAGCGGGCCGACCAGGCCGCGGCCGACGCCCCCGGCGAGGGCGCGGACGCGGTCCTGTGGGAGCAGCTGACCGACGCGACGCACGAGGAGTCGACCCTCTCCGCCACGTACCTCGCGTTCATCACCCTCGCCACGATGATCGCGGCCTGCGGTGTCGTCCTGGACAACGCGATCCTCATCGTGGGCGCCATGGCGGTGGGCCCGGAGTTCGGCCCTCTCGCCGGCATCTGCACCGCGATCGTCCGCAGCAAAGCACGGCTCGCCCTGCGCTCGCTGATCGCCCTCCTGGTGGGCTTCGCGGTGGCCATGGCGGTGACGGTCGGCTTCAGCCTCTTCATGGACGCGGTCGACCTGTTCAGCGAGCGGCAGCTCAGGGCGGACCGCCCCAACACGGGCTTCATCTACGCCCCCGACTGGTTCTCGTTCGTCGTGGCGGTCCTGGCCGGCATCGCCGGCACGCTCTCCCTGACCTCCGCCAAGTCGGGTGCTCTGGTGGGCGTGGCCATCTCGGTGACCACGATCCCGGCCGCGGCGAACGCGGCAGTGGCCCTGAGCTACGGCGACATGGCCCAGACCAAGGGCTCCACAGAACAACTCCTGCTGAACCTGCTGGGCATCATCGTCGCCGGCACGCTGACCTTGCTGGTACAGAAATGGCTCTGGTCCACACAACGCCAGCAGGTCAGCAGGCTTTGAGGGGCGCGGGGAACTGCGCGACAAACCACGACGAACGGTCAGCCCGCAAGCTACCGCAGCCCCCACCCCCGATCCGCAAAGACCAACTACCCCAGGGCGGACTTCACGACATCGGCCAACCGCCCGGCAACAGACCGAGCCTGCTCGATATCCGCCGCCTCCACCATCACCCGCACCAACGGCTCGGTCCCCGAGGACCGCAGCAGCACCCGCCCGGTGGCCCCCAGCTCCCGCTCCGCGTCGGCGACCGCCGCGGACAGCTCGGCCGACGTCGTCACCCGGGACTTGTCGACATCCGGCACATTGATCAGCACCTGCGGCAGCCGCTCCATCACGGACGCCAGCTCCCGCAACGGACGCCCGCTGCGCGCGACCCGCGCCGCCAGCAGCAACCCGGTCAGCGTGCCGTCGCCCGTCGTCGCGTGGTCGAGGATGATCACGTGCCCGGACTGCTCGCCCCCGAGGGCGAACCCGTGCTCCTTCATCTCCTCCAGCACGTACCGGTCGCCCACGGCCGTCTGCACGAGCCGGATGCCCTCACGCTCCATGGCGAGCTTGAAGCCCAGGTTGGACATCACCGTTGCCACGACCGTCTCGGACCGCAGTGTGGAGGCTTCGCGCATGGCCAGGGCGAGCACGGCCAGGATCTGGTCGCCGTCCACCTCCTCGCCGGTGTGGTCCACGGCGAGGCACCGGTCGGCGTCCCCGTCGTGCGCGATGCCCAGATCGGCCCCGTGCTCGACGACGGCGGCCTTGATCTTGTCCAGGTGCGTGGATCCGCACCCGTCGTTGATGTTGAGCCCGTCCGGCTCGGCCCCGATCGTGACGACCTCGGCACCGGCCCGCTGGAACGCCTCGGGCGAGACAAGGGCGGCGGCGCCGTGCGCCTCGTCGAGGACGACCTTCAGCCCGTCGAGCCGGTTCGGCAGGGCGCGCAGCAGATGCGCGACGTACCGGTCGGAGCCCTCCTCGTACTCGCGTACGCGGCCCACCCCGGCTCCGGTCGGCCGGTCCCACGGGGCGCCGGTGCGGTGCTCCTCGTAGAGGGACTCGATCCGGTCCTCCAGCTCGTCGGCGAGCTTGTGCCCGCCGCGGGCGAAGAACTTGATGCCGTTGTCGGGCATGGCGTTGTGGCTCGCGGAGAGCATCACACCGAGGTCGGCGCCGAGCTCTCCGGTCAGGTACGCCACCGCCGGCGTCGGCAGCACGCCGACCCGCAGGACGTCCACGCCGGCGCTGGCGAGGCCCGCGACCACGGCGGCCTCCAGGAACTCCCCGGACGCGCGCGGGTCACGCCCGACCACGGCGGTCGGCCGGTGTCCCTCGAACGTGCCCGCCTCGGCCAGTACGTGCGCCGCGGCCACGGAGAGGCCGAGGGCCATCTCCGCAGTCAGGTCCGCGTTGGCGACACCGCGCACGCCGTCCGTGCCGAAGAGTCGTCCCACTGTGGTGTCCTCCGAATTGCGAGAGAGTGCGGCTCCAGTACATCCCCCGGGACGGTCCGACATCCACAGGGGTTGTGTACGGGAACGCCCCGGCGGCACTGAACGTGCCGCCGGGGCGATCGTTGCGAAGACAGTCGCAAGGACAGCGACGCGATTAGCGCTTGCTGTACTGCGGGGCCTTGCGGGCCTTCTTCAGACCGGCCTTCTTGCGCTCGACCGCACGGTCGTCGCGCTTGAGGAAGCCGGCCTTCTTCAGCGGGCCGCGGTTGTTGTCCACGTCCGCCTCGTTCAGCGCGCGGGCGACACCGAGACGGAGCGCACCGGCCTGACCGGAGACACCGCCACCGGAGATGCGGGCGACGACGTCGTAGCGGCCCTCGAGCTCGAGCACCTTGAAGGGCTCGTTGACTTCCTGCTGGTGCACCTTGTTCGGGAAGTAGTCCTCGAGGGTGCGACCGTTGATCTTCCACTTGCCGGTGCCCGGGATGATCCGGACGCGGGCGATGGCGTTCTTGCGACGGCCCAGGCCGGCGGCCGGCTGGGGCTCGCCGAAGCGGGAGGCCATGGACTCCGAGGTGTACTCACCCTCGACGGGGACCTCGGACTCGGTGGTGTAGCTGTCGATGTCAAGCTCTTCGAGCGGCTGCTCGGCAGTGGTCTCGGCCACGATTCTCCTCAGATTCTGTTCAGTCTTAGGGGGTGGCCGGACTTACTGCGCGACCTGGGTGATCTCGTACGGCTGCGGCTGCTGCGCGGCGTGCGGGTGCTGGTCACCCTTGTAGACCTTCAGCTTCGAGAGCATCTGACGGCCCAGAGTGTTCTTGGGGAGCATGCCCTTGACGGCCTTCTCGATGGCCTTCTCGGGGTTCTTGTCGAGCAGCTCGTCGTAGCGGACGGAGCGCAGACCACCCGGGTAGCCGGAGTGGCGGTACGCCATCTTCTGGGTCCGCTTGTTGCCGGACAGGTGCACCTTGTCCGCGTTGATGATGATGACGAAGTCACCAGCGTCGACGTGGGGTGCGTAGATCGGCTTGTGCTTGCCCCGGAGGAGGGTCGCTGCGGTGGTGGCGAGACGACCCAGGACAACGTCCTGGGCGTCGATGACGTGCCACTGGCGCGTCACATCGCCGGGCTTGGGGCTGTACGTACGCACGGTTCGTAGCCTTCGCTTCGAGTGAATGGTCCTGAACAGGTCACCGAAACGATCACGACAGCCTTGACCGCACTGCGGTGACGCAAACCGCGTGCTGGTCGCTGGTCATCGGCCCGGTGGACCGGTGTAAGGGCCCGTCCCGTGAGAATGAGCAAGCCAATACACAACGAAAGAGCAGAATACCGGGGCTCACCACAGGGGTCAAAACGCGGGATCACCGCCGACGATCCGCCACGCAGACGCACAGGCCCGCACACAGGGTAACGGCCCTCCTCAGCGTCCGGCGCCGCACCGGCCGCACGTACGGGAACACCGACGCCAGCAGCACGTCGACGGCCACGGCGGCGCACCACCCCGGCAGGGAGCCGCCGCCGCGCGGACGGCGCAGCGCCCGCACCACCCCGACCGCCACCGACGGCCACACCCCGATCGCGGCCACCGGCCAGGACCACAGGCACACCAGCAGCACCCCGGCCGGCAGCACTCGCCCCAACCACCCGCAGATGTCGCCTTTGCCCGTCCGCATGGGAGGAACGCTAGGGGTTCGAGGGCCCCTCCAGGCGGACCAGCACGCCCCATGTCCCGTCTAAGATGCGCCCCATGAGCTTTGGGCAGGGGGGACCCCAGTCCCAGTGGGATCCATGGAAACCGCAGTCGCAGCAGCCCTGGAGCAGCGGGGGCGGCCAGTCTCCGGACTGGGCCGCGCTCGCCGAGGCGTCCGAGGCCCGTAACAAACGACGCCGGCTGTTCCTGGTCGGCGGCGGCGCGCTCGCCACCGTCGCGATCGGCGCTGCCGTCGCCGTGGCCGTGGTCTCGGCGGGCGGCGACAACCAGGCGAACAGCCCGACCTCCCAGGTGCCCTCGGCCGGCATCCCGAGCGAGTCCGCCTCGGCCCCGTCGTTCGCCCCGACCAGCGCCCCGCCCCCGCTGGACCCGAAGGACTTCATCGCCAGCGCGAAGAAGGACACGGCTCCGCTCAGCCCGGACACCCTCTTCTCCGGCACCCAGCTGACCTTGGGCGGGACGACGTACAAGAAGGGCCCCACGGCCGACACGAGGAACTGCGCCTCGGCGGCCGGCGGCACGCTCCCCAAGGTCCTCACCGCGAACGACTGCACGCGCCTGATACGCGCCACGTACGTCAAGGACGGCATCGCGGTGACGGTCGGCGTGGCGGTCTTCGACACCGAGGCCCAGGCCGACAAGGCCAAGGACGAGACCAACAAGAGGAGCTTCGTCAAGTCGCTCTCCGGCGGCGGCGTGAAGGGCTTCTGCGAGTCCGGGTTCTGCCGCACGACCAGCAACTCCTACGGCCGCTACGCCTACTTCACCAACGCCGGCTTCACCAACGGCAAGGACGTGACGCCCGAGGACACCGCGGTCTTCAAGATCGGCAACGACCTGGCCCAGTTCGCGTTCGACCAGATCCACCGCCGCGGTCAGGCCCAGGCGTCGGCCGCTGCCAACGGGTGACCTGCCGCGGCCGACGAGTGACCGGCCGCCGCCGCGCGCCCGGTCACAGCCTCTTCGCGCTGCGCAGCGTCTTGGCGTAGTAGCCGTTGCCGTCCAGCCGGGACACTCCGCCGACGTCGCCGATGGTCGGGCCGTTGACCTCCTCGCGGCTGGAGACGAAGAGCAGGTGGCCCTCGGTGTCGTAGCCGAGCACCATGCCGACGTGGTCCAGGCGCTGCTTGGTCCGGGTGTCGAGCTTGAAGAAGACGAGGTCCCCGGGCTGGAGCTGGTCGATGCCGGTGGGCCGGTCCTTGGCCGAGATGCCGGTGAGCGGCAGGATGTCGGCACCCTCCTTGGAGCGGGCCATGCCGTTGGCGGTGCGCGGCAGGCCGTCGCCCGACTCGTCCGAGGACATGAGCGGGTAGCGGGCGCGGTAGCCGAACACCATCCGCATGTATCCCGAGCAGTCGATCGACCGGGCGCGCGCGGTCTCCGGCTGGCCGATCACGCCGTCCCGGAAGGGGTACGGGACGCCGAGGTAGTCGTAGAAGTCGGACTGCTCCAGGCGCAGGTCGCCGCCCTCCGCCCCGTTCGCGTTGAGGGGCCCGAAGTTGGCGTCACCGGCGATGACGGTGCCCTGCTCGTCCTTCTTCGGCTTGGCGCCCGCGACGTACTGGAAGGAGATGGCCAGGAGGTCGTCCTCCTTGCTGGACTCGTACTCGGCGTACCAGTCCTTGAACCACTTCTGCTGGTCCGCGCCCTTCTTCCAGGGCTCGGGCATGAGGCGGACCCAGTCCGTCGTGGAGACCTTGGAGCTCGTCGAGGAGGGCTCGGTGAAGGTGCGGGCCGGTCCGGTCAGGGTCGCGGTGCGGGCCCCGTCGGTGAACACCGCCTTGACCTGGCCGTCGGATCCGCGCAGCACGGAGCGGGCGGGGTTCTCCAGCCGGGACCAGGTCTGCCCGCCCTTGTCGCGGGTCTTCGTCGCGCCGTCGGCCCGGTCCGAGCCGTCCAGCACGCCGACGTTCGTGATCTCCGGGACGCCCTTGTCCTCCTGCTTGCGCAGTTCCACGGTGAGGTAGCCGGAGGTCGCGACGAGCCCCAGCACCACGAGGCCGGACAGGACCGGCCTCGATTTCTTCTTCCCTGCCATGTGTTCTCTCCTGGGTTCTCGGTCGCCGGGACGCGGTTCTCAGACGGTGGGCATGATGCCGAGCAGCAGTCCGGCGGCGACGACGATGTAGGCCATGAGCGAGACGGTGCCGGTCGCCAGCAGCGTCGCCCCCTTGGGCTGGCGGACCATCTGGTAGGCGATCAGGCCGGGCACGATGAAGCCGAGGGTCTGGTTGCCGTACAGCAGCGGGAACTCGATCGACAGCACGATCATCACGGTGGCCTGGAGCAGCACGCCCAGCAGGACCACCGCGGCGAACAGCCGCTTGCCGTAGAGGATCACCAGCCGCTGCATGACCTTGGTGCCCGCGTAGGTGAGGGCGGTGACGCCCACCACCATGGCGGCCCGCTGGAGGTCCTCGATGAGGGTCAGGGCGAGCCAGCCCGGCGTGATCATGCCGCCGGGCGACAGGTTGGTGGTCAGGTAGCACAGCAACGAGAAGAACAGGCCGATGGCGATGCCGAGGGCGGCCATCTCGGGAGTCAGGGCGGCGGTGGTCAACGGGGTCTCCGGGCACGGGTGCGGGTGCGGGGCGAGCGGCGGGCGTGAGGTGCGGGGTCCCGCCCGTGGACGTCGGGAACGTGGACGTCAGGCACGGGGAGGCTGCCCCCCGTCGTCGGCGGGGACGTACCCGTAGGGCTCGTCGGCGTACTGCTGCCAGGGCTGCTGGGCCGGAGCGGCGTACGGCCCCTGCTGGTAGGGGGCCGGCTCGGGGTACCCGGCGCCGGCGTACGGCCCCGACGGCTGGGCGGGGATGCGGACCACCGGGATCTCCTGGGTCTGGGAGGCCTGGTAGCGCTCCTCGTAGGCCATGGGGTACGAGGCGTAGGGGTCCAGGCGGGCCGGCTGGGCAGGGGCGGCCGTGGCCGAGGGCCGGGCGGCGTCGTCGTCGTCGGGGGCGGACTCGTCCGCCGGGAGTTCGGCCAGGTACTCCAGCAGTTCCTCGCCCTGGCCGTGGATGTTGCCGATGGCGACCAGGGAGGAGTCGGCGGCCAGGCGCTCCAGCAGGGCGGGCATGAACTCCTCGGCCGACCGGCGTTCACCGCCGAGGTCAATGGCGCGGTCGCGCCACTCGGCGGGGATGGCGTCGATCGCGCTCTTGGCGGGGTGCCCGATGACGAAGACGTGGTCCGGCTGGAGGTCGGGGATGATCTCGCCCATCTGCCCGTTGCGCTCCACGCGGTCGGGACGGCAGTTGATCACGACGTTCAGCGGCCGGTGGATGGCTCCGAGGTCGAGCAGCTGGTTGATGTTCATCAGCGTCGACTCCGGGTCGTTGGCCGCGAAGACGTTGGCGAAGGCGAGCCGCTTGCCCTCGGGGGTCGCGTAGCGCTCGACGGACAGCACGCCCGGGTCCGGCGGGGCGTCGTACATGCCCTGGAGGGCGACCCGCCGTTCCACGCCGAGCAGTTCGGCCACGACGAGGGCGATCGCGACGTTCTCCTTGAAGGTGAACCAGCTGAAGCCGCGCAGTTCCTCGTCGGTGACGGTCTCCGGGTCGGCGTAGATCAGCTGGCAGTTACGGGCGTCGGCCTCCTCCTGGAGGATGTGGAAGCGCTCCTTCTCGGCGGTGACGCAGATGCCGTCCTCCGGCATGGAGCGGCACAGTGACCGCGCCACGTCGTCGAGGGTGGGCCCCATCTCGGCGAGGTGGTCCTCGCGGACGTTGCACAGCACGCCGATCGTGGAGCGGATCAGCTTGCTCTGGTTCACCTCCTGCAGGGCCGGCATGACGGCCATGCACTCGATGACCAGGGCGTCGGGCCGGTAGGTGGCGGCCCGGCGCACGATGCCGATCTGCTCCACCACGTTGGCGATGCCGAACTTGCGGTAGACCGGCTCCTCGGTGGCGTCCGGGTGGATGAACCGGGCCGCCGTACCCGTGGTCTTCGCCACGGTGACCAGGTCACCTCCGCGCAGCGCCCCGGCGCACAGCCGGGTGATGGAGGACTTGCCGCGGATGCCGTTCACGAGCACGCGCGACGGGATGCTGTGCAGGCTGGCGTAGTGCCGACGCTGTTCCACGATGCCCGCCACCAGCAGCAGCACGCTGCCGGTGAGCAGGACGAAGTACAGATAGAGCACGGCTGGGTCACCTTCCCCGAACGCCGGCTTCCGGCTCCGCGAGCCGGCGCGCCTGGGTCTGCTTACGGGCCTGGAGTTGCTGGCGGAGCAGTTCGAGGCTGCGCACGACGGCGCCGACCTCGTCCTGGTAGCGGGGGTACAGCACGGACTTGAGGTCGCCGTCGGCCAGCTTCTCCGCGGCGGCCGCCAGGGCCCGCATCGGCCGGGCCACGACCAGGTACACCCAGCCGAGGCAGACGACGATCAGGGCCAGGCCGAGCAGTCCGGCCAGGACGCTGCGGTCCTCGCGCTGGTACGGGGTGATCTGGAAGTCCTTGGCGTTCTGCCAGCTGACCACGGTCCATCCGATGTCGGCGGCCACGCCGCCGCCGGAGAACGGGGCGGCCGCGGCGACCGTGGTCCCGCGTCCTTCGCGGATCAGCAGGCCGTTCTCGACGGGACCGGCGCCGACGTGGACGCTGCCGGCCCGGACGAGGTCGGTGAGCGCGTCGCGTGGCAGGTCCTCGAAGGCCAGGAAGCCGTCGCTGGCGGCGATGGTCTGCGCCTTGGCGTCCACCACGCGGACCTCGCCGAGCCCGGGCCGCTTCAGCAGCGAGTTGAGGAACTCGACCCGGACCTCGCCGACCAGGGTCATGCCCTTGTGGTCCGGCAGGGGCGCCCCGGCCTGGACGACCGGCTTCTTCTCGCCCTTGCCGGCCACCCGGACCAGCGGCAGCTCGTCCGCGTCGGCGAAACCGGCGCGCGGCTCCTTGCCCGCGCGGGCGACGACCTCGCCGTCCTCGTCGAGGAGGTACAGGGCCTGGTAGCGGGTGTGCTCGCGCAGGGTCTCCTCCAGCAGGGCGCGGCCGGCCTCGGCGTCGTCCGGGTCGATCAGCCGGGACGTGGAGACCAGGTCCGCCTGCGCCTCGTTGAGCGCCCGGCGCACCCGGTCGGCGACCAGGTCGGTGCGGTCACGCTGGTCCGCGACCATGCTGGCCGGGATGCTGACGGAGTCGTCGGTGCGGTTCAGCAGGAGGCCGACGGGCACACACCACAGCAACAGCAGTACGGCGGTCAGCGCGAGCGGCCCGCGCACCCCGAACCGCCCCTTGACGCGCTGGCGCCCGCCGGGGTCATCGGCCGGGCCGCCCAGCTGCGCGCGCAGCCTCTCCAGGGCGGAGCCGATGCGCGCGGCCTCACCCCAGCGGGGCACGTCCACCGGGCGGGTCAGGTCGCCACGGGCCAGCCGGCGGGACTCCAGGAACAGCCGCAGCAAGGGCCGCTGCACGGTCGCCCACAGCACGGCCGCGGCGAGCAGTCCGAGCACCACCAGGGCGCCGGCCGCCAGCAGCCCGTACAGCTCCCGGTCCGGAGCGGCGGCCTGCTGCTGGACCACGGGCAGCAGGGCGACGACGGTGAGCCCGAGCCCCGCGCCGACGCTCTTCTTCTCCTCCGGGTCGGCGGAGGAGAGGGAGGCGTAACCGGCGGTGGCGATACGGCCGTTGTAGCTTCCGCCGACCAGGGTCCCGCTGACACCGGGGTAGCCGCGGGCGCCCGGTTCCCTGGCGCTGACCGGGTCCTGCTCGGTCTCCCGTGCCGCCTGGGCGGACAGCCCGCTCATCTGCTTCTGGAGGAATCCCAGCTCCTTGCGCTCCTGGTCGGAGTTGAGCGACTCGGACTGCTCGAAGCCGGCCGTGGCGAGGACCTCCCCGCCGGTGGCGACGACCGCCATGGAGCGGAACTGGCCCAGGTTGATGGCGGGCACGGACAGGCTGTTGGAGGCGAGCAGGAGCTGCTGCGGCCCGTCCTCGAAGTCCAGGACCGCCATGGTCATCAGGCGTACGTCACCGGTCTCCAGCCGCACCATGCGGGGCTTGAGGGCCGTGTCGCCGGTGAGCACGTCCTTGTCGAGCCACCCGAGGGGAATCGTTTCACCCCTGGCGGCCAGCACCTTGCCGCTCTCCAGGTCCAGGACCGTGGTGCCCGTCCACTTCTGGTACGTCTTGCCCAGGTCGGACAGGACGCGCTCGGGCTTGACCGGCGGCCCCGCGTTCAGCGCGGCGGCGGTGCGGTTCAGGTCGGTGACCCGCTCGTCGATCGAGGCGCGCAGGGCGATGGCACCGTCCTCGGCGAAGTGCCGCTGCGAGGAGAGCACCGCCTGCGGTACGGCCTGCTCGCCGGCGGGGCCGAGCACCTGGGCGGTGAGGCCGGCCAGGGCGAGCACCAGCACGCACAGCAGCGCGATCGGGGGACGGACGCCGCCCAGCAGTGGCATGTCCGCGCGTCTCCGGCTGCGCCGCCGTCCCCCCTTCACGGGGCGCACGGCGCGGGTGGGTGTCACCGGTGGTCTCCTCCGGCCTCTCTGGGTGAAGAACGGCCGCACAGAACACCGCTCCCGCGGGAGAGGCAACGGACCGCCGTATACAAGACTGTTGGGGAGCGCCGAAGTTGTGCCGGTCGCCCCGTATGCGCTGTGGTGCTAGTCACGCTCCAGCGTGAGCTCCTTCAGGCCGTCGCCGCCCGGCGCCCCGCGGTTGTAGAGGAAGCCACGTGTGCGGTCGGCCGCCAGCCGGTAGCGGGCGAGCCGTTCCTCTGAGAGGTCGCCCGGCGTCTCGAGTGCCCGCCGTACGTCCACCAGCCGGTGGTCCTCGACCGCGCCGGCGGGCGGCTTCTCACCGGCTTCCACCTCGGGCGGGATGTCCACCAGCGTCGTGGCGTAGCGGGCCGCGACGTCCCAGCCGTCGGTCGTCTCGCGGAACTCGAACCAGCCGATCGCGCCCTCCTCGGTGAGCCCGGTGGGCGAGGAGTGACGGGCGACCTGGTTGCCCAGGCTGTAGGCGACCCAGGTGCCGTTCACCTTCTGGATCGGCTGCACCACGTGGGCGTGGTGCCCGATCACCAGGTCGACCCCGGTCTCCGTGGTGAGCCGCTCCGCCAACTCCAGCTGCGGAATGCTGGGTTCGTTGTAGTGCTCGAGCCCCCAGTGCACCGAGAGGATGACCACCTCGGCGCCCTTCTCGCGGGCCCGGGCCTCGGCGTCCTTGATGGCGTCCGTGTCGATCTGGTTGAACGCCCACTTCTCCTTCTCCGGCGTCGGATTGAGGAACGACATCCAGGAGAACGAGAGGTGGGCCACCTTGACGCCGTTGACGTCACGGATGTTGATCTTTTCCGCTTCCTCTGGCGTGCGGGCGGAGCCGGTGTGCCCGAGGCCGGCCTTGTCCATGGCGTTCAAGGTGCGCCGCACGGCCCCGAGGCCGTGGTCGTAGGTGTGATTGGAGGCCGTCGAGCAGGTGTCGTAGCCCACGCCCTTGAGCGTCGTGAGGATCTGCGGCGGGACGAGGAACTCCGGGTACCCCTCGAAGGGGCCCCGCGGATTTCCGACGGGCGTCTCCATGTGACAGATCGCCAGATCGGCCTTGCTGATGACCGGCTTGATCCCGGCGAGCAGCGGCCCGAAGTCCAGCCCGGCCTCTCCCTCGCCGGTCTTCTTGGCATCCTTGGCAGCCTGGTCGACCAGCTCGGGGTGGATCAGCACGTCACCGGCGGCTGCGACGGTGAACGAGCGGCCACCCGGCTTCACCTGCGGTGCGGAGGCCGCGGAGGTACACGCGGTCGTCACGGCGATGGTGGCCGCGAAAGCGGTTGCCGCCCGGGCGATCCGGAGAGGATTACGAAGTGTCACCGCATCATATTCACATGAAGCGCACAAGCACCACGGAAGTTACCGTCACAAGACAGTCACACTTGACTCGCATTATGGTCCAAATCGGACTCGTCCTCGCCTTGTTCGGCTGTCAATCGGCACCAGACCGGTCAACGGACGACTCAACTCCGGGCGCCCGGGAGCTGGTGGACCTCCGCAGCAGGATCCTCACGTACACGGCGGACCTGGAGCCCGACGCCGGGTACTCCCCACCGGAGGACACCCAGCGCGAGCGCGTCGCCGAGAGCGTCGGCCACCTCCTGGACGGCGACGCCACGAAGGCCGAACGACTGCTCGACCCCCTCGGCCTCAAGCTCACCCGCCTCACCGACACCGAGTCCGGCCGCAGGTACGACGAGATCGCCGCAGTCCGCCCCGGCCGGGCCGAACGCTGGGGACGCCTCTACCTGACCGCCGACTCCGACGTCCGCTGGAACGCCCAGGTACCGCACCCGGTCTCCGACCGGGACACCGAACGCCTCGGCGTGCGGCTCCTGGAGGACAACCCCGGCGGCTCGCTGGTCCTCGCCGGCGCGCACCGCGAGGCGGGCCGGGGCGACGCCGCCGACGTCGCCCACGAGGAGGACAGCATCTTCCACGCCATCGTCGTGGAACTCCAGAAACGCGACGTTCCGGGCGTGCAACTGCACGGCTTCGCCAGGGACTCGGACCGCCCGTACGAAGCCGTCCTCTCCACCGGAGCCGCGCGGAGCACCCTCACCGAGGCCGCCGCCCTGGCCGACGGCATGCAGGCCGACGGCCTGCGGGTCTGCCGGGGCTGGTCGGCCCGCTGCCCCCTGGAAGGCACCACGAACGTCCAGGGCAAGGCCGCGGAGCGCCACCACGCCAAGTTCCTCCATGTGGAACTCTCCCCCAAGGCACGCGGCGACGGCAGCGACGCCGACGCCGCCACCAGGGCCCTCTCGGACCTGGTCACCACCTGGAACTCCGCCCACCGGTGAGGGGCCACTGGAAGCCGGTCAGCAGCACCCCGCCGACGGCAACGACCGCTTGTTCCGCGCCTCCTTGCCGCGCGCGGCGAGCAGCTCGTCGGCCGGGTAGCCGACCTCCTCCAGCGTCAGCCCGTGCGGCCGTACGACGTGCACGGCCGAGTCCCGTACGCCGGCCGCCAGCACCTTCGCGGGCCAGTTAGGCGGCCGGTGCCCGTCGCCCACGAACAGCAGCGCCCCGATCAGCGAACGCACCATGTTGTGGCAGAAGGCGTCGGCCCGCACGGTCGCCGTGATGATCCCGTCGTCGCCCTTGGCGAGACTCAGCTCCTGGAGCGTACGGATCGTCGTCGCGCCCTCCCGCTTCTTGCAGTAGGCGGCGAAGTCGTGCTCCCCGAGCAGCCGCCGCGCGGCCTCGTTCATGGCGTCGACGTCCAGGGGCCAGTCGTGCCACAGCACATGGTTGCGCAGCAGCGGATCGACGCCCCCGGGATTGTCGGTGACCCGGTACGCATACCGCCTCCAGATCGCCGAGAACCGCGCGTTGAAGCCACTGGGCGCCTCCCTGAGGGCCCACACCCGCACGTCCCTGGGCAGCCGCCCGGCGAGCCGCTTCAGCAGCTTCTGGTTGTGCTCGGCCCAGACCTCACGCGGCAGATCGACATGCGCCACCTGTCCCCGGGCATGCACCCCGGCATCGGTACGCCCCGCCACGGTCAGCTCGTACGTCTGACCCGACCGCGTCACGGTCCGCAGAGCGTCCTCGATCTCCCCCTGCACGGTCCGCCGCCCCCCGGCCTGTTTGGCCCACCCGGAGAACTCGCTCCCGTCGTACGACAGGTCGAGACGCACACGAACGTAACCGGCCGCTGCTTCATCACTCACGTACAGATCCTCTCAGCAACACAAAAGCGGGCCCGCCCCTCGAAGAGGAACGGACCCGCCAACGCCCTGAAGGGGCGCGGGGAACTGCGCGAACAACTACGACGAAGCCGCAGCCGCCGACGAACAGCCCCCGGCAGACGCTCAGGCGTCCTTGGACTCCTCGGCGTCATCAGCCTTGGTCACATCGACCTGAGCCTCAGAAGCCTCGGCGTCCTTCGCGGCACGCTTGGTCGCGGCCTCGGCCTCACCCGTCGCCTCCTGCGCCACCGTCAGACCCTCGACCAGCTCGATGACAGCCATGGGCGCGTTGTCGCCACGGCGGTTACCGATCTTGGTGATGCGGGTGTAGCCACCCGGACGGTTCTCGTAGCGCGGGCCGATCTCGGTGAAGAGCGTGTGGACGACGCTCTTGTCCGTGATGACCTGGAGCACCTGACGGCGGTTGTGAAGGTCGCCCTTCTTCGCCTTGGTGACCAGACGCTCGGCGTACGGACGCAGCTTGCGCGCCTTCGCCTCGGTGGTGGTGATCCGGCCGTGCTCGAACAGCGACTTCGCGAGGTTCGCGAGCATCAGCTTCTCGTGCGCGGCGCTGCCGCCCATACGGGCACCCTTGGTGGGCTTCGGCATGGTGTTTCTCCTAGGTGTCTGCCCCGGCCGTATCAGGTACCGAGGTCAGTATCCGAGCGAGCGGTTGCCCGTCGGAGATCCGGACGCGGCCCCGCAGGGGCCCGTCCGGAAGGGGCGCGGGGAACTGCGCGACAAGCCACAGCGCACCCGCACCCAAGAACCGGCCGTCGGTCCCGAGCTCTCAGTACTGCTCGGTCTCGACGAACCCGGCGTCGGCGTCGTCATCGGCCCCGAAGGCGTCAGCCGCAGCCGTCGGGTCGAATCCGGGCGGGCTGTCCTTGAGCGCGAGGCCCATGCCGGCCAGCTTCGCCTTGACCTCGTCGATCGACTTCGCACCGAAGTTGCGGATGTCGAGCAGGTCGGCCTCGGAACGCGCCACGAGCTCACCCACGGAGTGGATGCCCTCGCGCTTGAGGCAGTTGTACGACCGGACGGTGAGCTCCAGCTCCTCGATCGGCAGGGCGAGATCAGCGGCGAGGGCGGCGTCCGTGGGGGACGGACCCATGTCGATGCCCTCGGCGTCGATGTTGAGCTCGCGGGCCAGACCGAACAGCTCGACCAGGGTCTTACCGGCCGACGCCATGGCGTCACGCGGACGCATGGCCTGCTTGGTCTCGACGTCGACGATCAGCTTGTCGAAGTCGGTGCGCTGCTCGACACGCGTGGCCTCGACCTTGTACGTGACCTTGAGCACCGGCGAGTAGATCGAGTCGACCGGGATCCGGCCGATCTCCTGGCCGACCTGCTTGTTCTGCACGGCGGAGACGTAACCGCGGCCACGCTCGACCGT
>NZ_NGFN01000089.1 GCF_002148965.1 Streptomyces swartbergensis
GGCCTCCCGCCCGCACGTGCACCGCAGCCCCGGGCGGCCACCGCTCGTCTGCCGACCGCCGGCGGATGATGATCACCGGAGTTCGGCGGGGCGACAGGTCCGCCACGCCCACCAGCGGCTGCGGGACTGCCGGTGCCGGAGGACGGCCCGAATGCCGGCGGGCCGGCCGAACTGGACGGCACCGACGGTCGGTAAGCGGTGCCGGTGCGCACAGATCGCCGGGCCCTGTGCCGGTCGTGGGGTGAGGCCGCTCACCGCCGCCCCCGAGGGCAGGGTGCGGCCCCGACGGAAGGGTCAGGATTTCTCCACTTTTGTGTGTGAATATCCATGAAGAAGTCACTCGTCCCCAAGAACGACTGTGCGGATGTGCGCCGAGGAGGAGTGGCTGATGAGTGACGCAGCGCAGGGCAACACAACGCGGTTGCAGCAGACCGGTGAGACGGCCAGAGAAGAGGCTTCGGCCACGGCCGGCGAGGCCAGGCAGGCGGCGGGCCAGGTCGCGGGCACCGCCTCTGACCAGGCCAGGGCTGTGGCGGGGGAGGCGCGGCAGCAAGCCGGCGTTGTGGTCCACGACCTGCGGAGTCGCGCGATGAACGAGGTCGAGGAGCAGAGCAGGCGGGCGGCCGGAACACTGCGCCAGTGGGCGGACGACCTGGCCGGACTGGCCGAGAACGCCCAGAGCGATTCCCCCGCCCGCAGCCTCGCGGGACAGGCGGCCGATCGTGGGCGCAAGGCAGCCGACTACCTGGAGAAGCAGGGAGTCGAGGGCGTCCTCTCCGATGTGCAGGGTTTCGCTCGCCGTCGCCCCGGAGCGTTCCTGGGCGGAGCGCTGCTGGCAGGCATGGCGGTCGGGCGACTGGCCAAGGTGGGGGCCAAGGCCGGCCGCCAGTCCTCCGGCAACGGGCATCAGGGGACCGTGCGCTCGTCGGAGCAGGGGGCGCTGGGCCCGCAGGAGCCGCCGGCGGTACCGCCCGCTCCACCGCAGGTGCCGCCGACCGCCGGTATGCCCGCCCCGGGCAGTGCGCCGTCCCGTCCGTATCCGGAGGTGTGAGCGATGGCCTCGGTCCCGACCAACCCCGCGGAGCCGCGCGGCCGGGAGAGTTCGGTGGGCGAGCTGTTGTCCGACGTGACCTCGGACGTCCAGAGCCTGTTCCGGCAGGAGGTCGAACTGGCCAAGGCGGAGGTCAAGGAAGAGGCGACCAAGGCGGGCAAGGCCGCCGGCATGTACGGCGGTGCGGGATTCGCCGGGTACATGGTGCTCCTCTTCCTCTCGCTGGCCGCCGTGCTGGGTCTGGCCAACGTGATGGACGAGGTCTGGGCCGCCCTGATCGTGACCGCCGTGTGGGCCGTGATCGCAGCGGTGCTGTACCAGCGGGGCCGCACGCGGATGCGCACCGTGAACCCCAAGCCCGAGCAGACAGTCGAAACCATGAAGGAGAATGCGCAATGGGCACGTCACCCGACCAGATGAGGGCCGAGATCGGCGCGACACGGGACCGGCTGTCCGCGGACGTGGACCGGCTCGCCGATCGGGCCAGCCCGCGACGCGCGGTTCGCCGCCGTACGAGAAGGATGCGCGGCGCTGTCTCGGGCGTGCGTGAGCGGGTCATGGGGTCCGCGTCACAGACCGCCCAAGGGGTCAGGAACACTGCCCAGTCCGCGGCCGGTTCTCTGCAGGAGGGCACCGAGCAGGCGGCCGAGACGGTGCGCGGCGCCGCCGGCCAGGCCGGGGAAGCCGCACGGCAGGCGCCCGACCAGGCGATACGTCAGACGCAGGGCAATCCTCTGGCAGCGGGTCTGATCGCCTTCGGCGCCGGCATGCTGGTGTCCTCGATGCTGCCCGCGTCCGAGGTGGAACAGCAGAAGGCCACCGATGTGATGCAGCGTGGCGGCGAGGCGCTGGAGCCGGTGAAGCAGGCCGCGCTCGACTCCGCGCAAAAGCTCAAGGAAGAAGCCAGGGACACTGCGCAGAGCGCGGCGCAGGAGGTGAAGGACACGGCGGCGCAAGCTGCCCGCACCACTCAGGACGACGCCCGCGACCAGGCCACCAGGGTGACCGACCAGGCACGCGACTCCGGCAGACAGGTCGCCGACGGGGCCCGGCAGCAACCGCCCGGGCCCGCCTGAGCCCCCGGGCGAGAGGGGTGAACCTCGGGCCCGGTCCGTGACCGGACCGGGCCCGGCCCGAAGACGTCCGCGGTATCAGCTCGTGCTGCCCGCGTAGTTGCGCAGGAACAGTGCCTCCGCCACCGACAGCCGCTCCAGCTCTTCGGGGGACACGCTCTCGTTGACGGCGTGGATCTGGGCCTCCGGCTCGCTCAGCCCGATGAGCAGGATCTCCGCACGCGGGTAGAGGGCGGAGAGGGTGTTGCACAGCGGGATGGAGCCGCCCTGGCCGGCGTACTGCATCTCCTGTCCCGGGTACGCCACGGCCATCGCGTCCGCCATGGCCTGGTACGCCGGGCTCGTCGTGTCGGCGCGGAAGGCCTGGCCCTGGCCGATCTGTTCGGTGCTCACCCGCGCACCCCACGGTGTGTGCGCCTCCAGGTGCGCCTGGAGCAGCTTGGTCGCCTCGGCCGCGTCCACGCCCGGTGGCACCCGCAGGCTGATCAGCGCCCGGGCGCTCGCCTGCACCGACGGGGTGGCGCCGACGACGGGCGGACAGTCGATGCCGAGGACCGTCACGGCCGGGCGCGCCCAGATGCGGTCGGCGACCGTCCCGGAGCCGATCAGCCCGACGCCGTCCAGCACCTTGGCGTCCTGCCGGAACCGCTCCTCGTCGTACTGGAGCCCCTCCCAGGCACTGTCCGCGGTGAGTCCGTCGACGGTCGTCGTACCGTCCTCGGCGCGCAGCGAGTCCAGGACCCGGATCAGGGCGGCCAGCGCGTCGGGCGCGGCACCGCCGAACTGGCCCGAGTGCAGGTTGCCGGCGAGCGTGTCGATCCGCACGCGGACGGCGGTCATACCGCGCAGGGTGGAGGTGACGGTCGGCAGTCCGACCCGGAAGTTGCCCGCGTCGCCGATGACGATCGCGTCGGCCTCCAGCAGGCCCGGATGCTCCTCCGCGTACCGCTCCAGGCCGCCCGTGCCCTGCTCCTCCGAGCCCTCCGCTATCACCTTCACGTGGACCGGGACGCCGCCGTTCGCCTTCAGCGCGCGCAGTGCCAGCAGGTGCATGATGACACCGCCCTTGCAGTCGGCGGCCCCGCGCCCGTACCAGCGCCCGTCCCGCTCGGTCAGTTCGAACGGCGGGGTCGCCCAGCCGGCCTCGTCCAGCGGCGGCTGCACGTCGTAGTGGGCGTACAGCAGGACGGTCTTCGCGCCCTCCGGGCCGGGCAGGTAGCCGTAGACCGACTGCGTGCCGTCGGGTGTGTCGAGCAGGGCCACGTCCTGGAAACCCTCGGCGGCGAGCGCGTCCGCGACCCAGCGGGCGGCGCCCTCGCTCTCGCTCCTGGGGAACTGGTCGAAGTCCGCCACCGACCGGAAGGCCACCAGTTCGGTGAGCTCTTCCTTCGCCCTGGGCATCAGCGAGGCGACGGTCTCGGCGACCGGATGCGGCGACATGGGCACGCTCCTTGTGGGTGCGACGTTGTAGCGGTGAGTGCCGTAGATCCTCCCACAGCGGCCTTCGGCCAGGTCCGCCGTAGGATGCGGGAGACAGCACGGGCAGGCGGCTTGATCGGGAGCAGTAGACCATCGTGAGCAGCGAGAACTCTTCGGCGGACGACGTGCAGCGGGTGTGGGACGTCGTCGTGGTGGGCGCGGGACCCGCGGGCGCTTCGGCCGCGTACGCGGCGGCGGTGGCCGGGAGACGCGTGCTGTTGCTGGAGAAGGCGGAGCTGCCGCGGTACAAGACGTGCGGTGGCGGCATCATCGGCCCCTCGCGGGACGCGCTCCCGCCCGGCTTCGAGCTGCCGCTCAGGGACCGCGTGCACGCGGTGACGTTCTCGAACAACGGCCGCTTCACGCGCACCCGCCGGTCCAAGCAGATGCTGTTCGGGCTCATCAACCGGCCCGAGTTCGACCAGCAGCTCGTCGAGCACGCGCAGAAGGCGGGCGCCGAGCTGCGTACGGGTGTCACGGTCCAGCGGGTCGAGCAGCACGGCTCGGCGGTGCCCGACCGGCGCACGGTCGCCGTGATCCTCCAGGGCGGCGAGATCCTGCTCGCGCGGGCCGTGGTCGGCGCGGACGGCAGCGCCAGCCGCATAGGGGCGCACGTCGGGGTCAAGGTCGACCAGGTGGACCTCGGCCTGGAGGTGGAGATCCCGGTGCCGGAGACCGTCGCCGAGGACTGGAAGGGGCGGGTGCTCCTCGACTGGGGTCCCATGCCCGGCAGTTACGGCTGGGTCTTCCCCAAGGGCGACACCCTGACGGTCGGGGTGATCTCGGCGCGGGGCGAAGGCGCCGCGACGAAGCGGTATTTGGAGGAGTTCGTCGGGCGGCTCGGCCTCGCCGGATTCGAACCGAGCATCTCCTCCGGGCACTTGACCCGCTGCCGGGCCGACGACTCGCCGCTGTCGCGCGGGCGGGTGCTGGTGTGCGGCGACGCGGCGGGGCTGCTGGAGCCGTGGACCCGCGAGGGTATCTCCTTCGCGCTGCGGTCCGGGCGGCTCGCGGGGGAGTGGGCGGTACGGATCGCCGAGGCGCACGACGCGGTGGACACGCGCCGGCAGGCCCTCAACTACGCGTTCGCCGTCAAGGCCGGGCTGGGCGTGGAGATGAGTGTCGGCAAGCGGCTGCTGACGGTGTTCGAGCGCCGCCCCGGGCTGTTCCACGCGGCGCTGACGAGCTTCCGCCCGGCCTGGAAGGCGTTCAAGGAGATCACGCAGGGCGCGACGTCGCTGGGCGAGATCGTCCGCACGTACCCGGTGGCCCAGCGGGCCCTGACCGCGCTGGACCGCCGTCCCGCCGCGACGGGCGAGGCGCAGGCGGACGAGGTCAGCCCGTCACAGTGATCTCGAAGACCGGGTGGCCGGGGGCGATGCGGCGCAGCCGGCCCGCCCGGCCAGGACCGGCTGACGGCGTCCGACGGACGCGTGCGCCTGGCCGTCGTACCCACCCAGCGGGCCCTGTACGGCGACGTGCCCGCGTTCGTCGAACGTATCCGGCAGACCCCGGCTCCGGCGCCCGTCCTGGTCGGCGGCTATCCCGGCGAGGCGACCGACTTCCGGTCCACGCTCCTGGACCGGCTCCCGTTCGCCGTGGGGATCGTGCTGGTGGCGACGTACCTGATCCTCTTCCTGATGACCAGCAGCGTGCTGCTGCCGGCGAAGGCGACCGTGCTGAACCTGATCAGCCTGTCGGTGATGTTCGGCTGCCTGGTATGGGTCTTCCAGGACGGGCACCTGTCCGGGCTGCTCGGTTTCACCCCCACCGGGTCGATCGAGCCGAGCATCCCGGTGCTGATGTTCTGCGTGGCCTACGGGCTGTCGATGGACTACGAGGTGTTCCTGCCGGCCCGCATCAAGGAGGAGCACGACCGCACCGGCGACACCCGGCGCGTGGTCGGCGAGGGCATCCGGCGCAGCGCCCCGCTGATCACGGCCGCCGCAGGGATCCTGGCGCTGTCCTTCCTGTCGTACGCCACCGGAGGGGTCGTCTTCCTCAAGGAACTCGGCATCGGCACGGCCCTGACGATCCTCGTCGACGCCACCCTGATCCGGGTCGTGCTGCTGCCGGTGACCATGCGGCTGGCCGGGCGGGCGAACTGGTGGGCGCCGCGGCGGCTGCGCCGGCTGCGGATCAGGGAGGGCGAGGCCGCCCCGGCGGACGACGTACTCCGCCGGGAGTACGCGTGATCACCGCGCCTGGCCGACGCCGCCGCGGGCGGGCGGCATCTAGCGTGGCCGCTATGGACGAGCAGCGTGTGCGGGGCGGTCCGCCGCAGTGGTGGCGGCACGGGCCGCCGTGGTGGGACCGGTGGGGGGAGGGGGAGCGTGCGCCCCGGTGGCCCTGGCGGTCCACCGTCGTCGTCACGGTCTTCGTCCTGCTCGGCTCCAACGTCGCCGCTCATGGCCAGGAGGGCGAGCGGGCGGCCCTGGATCCCTTCGCGCGGGTGCTCCTGCTGCTGGCAGGGGCACTGCTGCTGTGGCGCAAGCGGTACCCGGTGGCCGTGGCCTTCGGCACGGCGGGCGTCGTCATGCTCTACCTGGGAGCCGGGTATCCGTACGGACCGGTGTTCCTCACCGTCGCCCTGGCCTGTTTCAGTGCGATCGTCGCCGGGCACCGCTGGGCGGCGTGGGCGGCGATGGGAACGCTCTGGGCGGGGCACGCACTGGTGGCGCACCGGCTCTACCGGTGGCTGCCGCCGTCGGGGGACTCCGCCGTCTCCTGGGGCGAGGAGCTGGTGGTCGCCGCCTGGGTGGTGGCGATCGCGGCGGTGTCGGAGCTGTTCCGGATCCGGCGCGAGCAGTGGGTCCGCGAGCGGGCCGAGCGCGCCGAGGCCGCGCGGCGACGGGCCGACGAGGAGCGGCTGCGGATCGCGCAGGAGCTGCACGACGTGCTCGCCCACAGCATCTCCGTGATCAACGTGCAGGCGGGGGTCGGCCTCGCGCTCCTCGATTCCGATCCCGAGCAGGCCCGTACGGCGCTCACCACGATCAAGGCCAAGAGCAAGGAGGCGCTCGGCGAGGTGCGCCAGGTGCTCGACACGCTGCGCGCGCCCGGTGACGCGCCGCGCACCCCCGCGCCCGGGCTGGACCGGCTGCCCGAGCTGGTGCAGCAGGCGGCGAGCGCGGGACTGACCGTCGACGTCGAGGGCGAGCCGCCGCGCCTCGCACCCGGCACGGACCTCGCCGCCTTCAGGATCGTCCAGGAGGCCCTGACCAACGTCGTACGCCACTCGGGTTCGCGGCACGCGCGCGTGCGTCTCGCGCACGACGCGGACGTGCTGCGGCTGCGCGTCGACGACGACGGGCCGGCGACCGGTGCCGACGCCGGTGGCAGTGGCAACGGGCTGGCGGGGATGAGGGAGCGGGCCGCCGCGCTGGGTGGCACCATCGAGGCGGGGCCCCGTCCGGACGGCGGTTTCCGGGTGCTCGCCGTACTGCCGCTGACGGCTGCCGCCGAGGTCGAGGAGGACCGGTGATCCGCGTACTGCTCGCCGACGACCAGTCACTGGTCCGGGCCGGGTTCCGGGCGCTGCTCGACGCGCAGCCCGACATCGAGGTGGCCGGCGAGGCCCCGGACGGTGAGGAGGCGGTGCGCCGGATCCGCGAACTGCGGCCCGACGTCGTCCTGATGGACATCCGCATGCCCGTGCTCGACGGCCTGGCCGCGACCCGCCGGGTGACCGGGGACCCCACCCTCGGGGACGTGAAGGTGGTCATGCTCACCACGTTCGAGCTCGACGAGTACGTCTTCGAGGCGATCCGCTCGGGCGCCTCCGGTTTCCTGGTCAAGGACACCGAGCCGGACGAACTCCTGCGCGCCGTACGGGCGGTGGTCGCGGGCGACGCGCTGCTCTCGCCGGGGGTGACGCGCCGCCTGATCGCCGAGTTCGCGGCCCGCTCCAAGGAACCCGCGGCGGCGGACGCCCTGGGCCGGCTCACCGAGCGGGAGCGGGAGGTGATGGCCCTGGTCGGCATGGGCCTGTCCAACGAGGAGATCGCCCGCCGCCTGGTCGTCAGCCCGCTCACCGCGAAGACCCACGTCAGCCGCACGATGGTGAAGCTGGGCGCCCGCGACCGGGCCCAACTGGTCGTGCTGGCCTACGAGTCGGGGCTGGTGCGGCCGGGCTGGCTGGGCTGACCCGCCGAGCGGAACCGCAGCAGCACACTGACGACCCGGGCGGCGAAGAGGACGGGCGCGAGCACCAGCCCGGTGTGCAGCAGCAGGCTCTCCGGAGTGCCCGGGAGGTCGAAGAGCAGCGCGGGACCGGCCACGGCCCCGAAGACGACCCCCGCCGCGAAGGCCGCACTGCACAGCGCGTACCCGATCTCGACGGTGACGGCATCCCGTTCGGCCTGTGTGCGACGTCCCCCGTGTCTGGTCATACGGCGAGTCAAACAGGAGGGCGCCCGGTGGGCAAGCGCGCGGGCTTGTCGAGGACGTACGCCGTGTAGCGAGTGACGCGCCCGATGGCCCGGTGGGCCCGGACGACGGCGATGACCTCGTCCCAGTCCCGTGCGTCGAGTGTGCTGAGGCCGGGCCAGCGCACGCACAGGGCCCGCCGGCCGGCCCGGGTGGACGCGGTGCCGACGAACAGGGCACAGAGCCGGCCTGCCCGGTGGAGTACGGGAGTGGTCCAGTCGAGGATCCGGCGCGTGGTGAAGCCGGCGGCGGAAGCCATGAGCGGGTACCGCTCGCACGGTTCGATGTCGTCGAAGCGCCAGGTCCGGCGCACGAGCCCGTTCGGGTCGAGGGTTCCGATCGGCTGATCCGTACGGGAGGTGACATCCACGAGGACGAGCCGGCCGCCTGGGCGCAGCAGCCGGAAGCTTTCGCTCAGGAACGACCTGCGGCCCTCATGGCCGAAGTGGAAGGCGGCCTCCAGACAGTGGACTCGGTCGAAGGAGGCGTCGGTCAGCGGGATCCCGTCCGCCTGTCGCGGCAGAGCGGTGGCGTCGGCGACGGCGAAACGCACACCGGGACGGCCGCCGAAGCGGCGACGTGCCTGGTCGATCTGCGCGGGCTGGATGTCCACCCCCAGCGCCCGGCACCCCGCGGCGCCCAACCGCGCCGTGGTGTCGCCGCGACCGCAACCGGCGTCCAGGACGAGCTGTCCGGGCCGGGCGTCCAGCAGCGCCAGCGACCGGCGGACCAGACGGCGCTGAAAGGGCACCGGCCCGGTCAGGGCCGCGAGCGGCAGGGTGGACGGCGTGAAGTAGCCGATGTTGGCCAGGCTGTCCCAGCCGAGGTGCCGCAGCACCCGGAAGAGCACACTGTCGTCGCTGTACGCACGCGCGAGGTCCCCGCCGTCACCCATCCGCATCCTCCGCCTTTCCGAGGGCACCCACCGTGGCCCGCTGCCCGTGTCACCACCCCGACCTGCGCTTACACTGAGCCCATAAGAGACGTTCGTGACGTACCGGAACTGCCGTGCGCTATCAGCGGATGCTCGTACCGGCCCTCGCCCTGGTCCTGGTGATGGTGCCCGTGATCTCCACACGGGCACAGGGTGAGGAAGTCCCGCGCGGCCCCACGTTCGCCGCGCGCGCTCTGCAGGCGCTGATCGACGGTATCCAGTTCGGGGTGATCATCGCGATCACATCGGTCGGGCTCTCGCTGATCTTCGGCACCATCCACCTGATCAACTTCGCGCACGGTGAGTTCGTGACGATCGGCGCCACCTTCGCGTTCTTCCTCAACGTCTCCGCGGCCGGTCCCGGCTGGCACCTGATCCCCGCCGCCCTCGCCGCGGTGGTCTTCGGCGCCCTGCTGGGCGGGGCCGTCGATCGCGGCATCTGGCGCCCGCTGCGTGCTCGGGGCACCGGGCTGATCAACATGTTCATCGTCACCATCGGGCTCTCGCTGGTGCTGCGCCACGTCGTCCTCGTGCTGTACGGAACCCGGCCCGCCTCCTACGCGCAGTACGACATCCAGAGCACGATCGACCTGGGGCCGGCCGGCATCACCCCACGGGACCTCACCGTCACCCTGCTCGCCGTGCTGGTGCTGCTCGGCGTCGCCGCGCTCCTGCAGAAGACGCGGATCGGCACGGCCGTGCGGGCCGTCTCCGCCAACCGTGACCTCGCGGAGGCGTCGGGCATCGACGTACAGCGGGTGGTGCTGTTCGTGTGGATGCTCGGCGGTGGGCTGGCCGCGCTCGGCGGGGTCTTCTTCGGCCTGGTCGAGATCGTCACCTGGGACATGGGCTTCAAGCTCCTGCTGCTCATGTTCGCCGGGGTCATCCTGGGCGGCCTCGGCTCCGCCTACGGTGCCATGGTCGGCAGCCTCGTCATCGGCATCGTCGCCCAGATGTCCACCCTGTGGTTCCCGGTGGACCTCCAGTACGCCTGGGCGCTGCTCGTCCTCATCCTCGTCCTCCTCGTCCGGCCGCAGGGCATCCTCGGCCGGGCCGAACGCGTCGGGTGAGGGGGTACGCCATGGACTTCTCCGCCATCGTCACCGACGCCCTGCGCTCGGGAATCGGCCCCATCGCCGCCGTCTACGCCCTCGCCGCGATGGGCCTGAACCTGCACTTCGGCTACACGGGGCTCCTCAACTTCGGCCAGGTCGGCTTCATGCTGGTCGGCGGCTACGGACTCGCCATCACCGTCTCGACGTACGACGGCCCCATGTGGCTCGGCGTCCTGGGCGGCATCGCCTGCGCGATCGTGCTGGCCCTGCTCCTCGGCCTGCCCACCCTGCGGCTGCGCGCCGACTACCTCGCGATCACCACGATCGCGGCGGGGGAGACGCTGCGGCTGTTCTACCGCTCCAACTGGGCCGAGCCGGTCACCGGTGGAGTGTTCGGGCTCCAGAGGTTCGCGAACGACTTCTACGCGCTCAACCCCATCGAGCCCGGCACCTACGGCGTCTGGCTCGTGCGGTTCAGCTCCCGCGACCTCTGGGTGATGATCGTCGGATGGGCGCTGGTGCTCGTGGTCGGAGGTCTGCTGGCCCTGCTGATCCACAGCCCGTGGGGCCGTGTCATCCGGTCGATCCGTGAGGACGAGGTCGCCGCGCGCAGCCTCGGCAAGAACGTCTACGCGTACAAGATGCAGAGCCTCGTGCTCGGCGGCGTCATCGGGGCGGTCGCGGGCATGGTGCAGGCGATCCAGGTGCAGTCCGTGAACCCGGACAACTACGATCCGGGCGTCACGTTCTTCCTGTACACGCTGCTCGTTCTCGGAGGAGCCGGGCGGATCCTCGGGCCGGTCGTCGGCGCGATCCTGTTCTGGTTCGTCCTCAGCTTCCTCGACAGCGCGCTCCGCCAGGCCATCGACGCCGAGTACATCTCGCCGGACCTCATCAGCACGTCGGAGGTCGGCGCGGTGCGCTTCGCCCTGGTCGGGGTCGCCCTGATCCTGCTGGTCGCGTTCCGGCCGCAGGGCATTCTCGGCAGCCGGAAGGAGATGCTGCTCAGTGGCCGCTGACCCCGCCGTGTCCCACCCGGGCCGGCTCTCCGCGATCGATCCCGAGCCGGGGGTGCGCAAGCCCGATCCCCTGCTGGTCCTGGACCAGGTGACCCGCACCTTCGGCGGCCTGGTCGCCGTGCGGGTCGAGCACCTGGAGGTGCAGCGCGGGGCCATCACGGCGCTCATCGGGCCGAACGGGGCCGGCAAGACCACGCTGTTCAACGTGGTGAGCGGGTTCGACCGGGCCGACGGCGGCCGGTGGTCGTTCGACGGACAGCCGCTCACCGGCTCCCTGGCGCACCGGGTGGCGCGGCGCGGCATGGTCCGTACGTTCCAGCTCACCAGGATGCTCTCCCGGCTCACCGTGCTGGAGAACCTGCTGCTCGCCGCGCCCGGGCAACGCGGCGAGCGGGTGCTGCCCGCGCTGCTGCGACCGCTGTGGCGCGGGCAGGAGCGGGAGCTGGAGCAACGGGCCGACGAACTGCTGGACCGGTTCCGGCTCGCACCCCTGCGCGACGACCACGCCGGCACGCTCTCCGGGGGGCAGCGCAAACTGCTGGAACTGGCCCGCGCGCTGATGGCCCGGCCGGTCATGCTCCTGCTCGACGAGCCGATGGCCGGGGTGAACCCCGCGCTGACCCAGTCGCTGCTCGGACACATCACGCAGCTGCGCGACGAGGGGCTGACGGTGTGCTTCGTCGAGCACGACATGGACGTGGTGATGGGCATCAGCGACTGGGTGGCCGTCATGGCCGACGGCCGCCTGGTGGCCGAGGGCCCACCGCACACGATCGGCCGGAACGCCGCCGTCGTGGACGCCTACCTTGGCAGGCGGCACGACGAGCCGGAGGCGACCGAGGCGAAGGGCGACGGCGAGCCGGGGGCGACCGGCAAGAAGGGCGAGGAGGAGTAGCGATGTCCGCCGAGGAGCAGGCACCGGTGCTGGCGGCCGACGACGTCGTCGCCGGTTACGTCCCGGGTGTCGATGTGCTGCGCGGATGCAGCGTCGAGGTGCGGCCGGGCGAGGTGGTCGGCGTCATCGGCCCCAACGGCGCCGGCAAGTCGACGCTGGTCAAGGCCGTCTTCGGGCTGCTGCGGGTGCGCGGCGGGACCGTGCGGCTGCGCGGCGAGGACGTCACCAACCGGCCCGCGCACGAGCTGGTCCGGCGGGGCGTGGGCTACGTACCGCAACTGCAGAACGTGTTCCCCACGCTGACCGTCGAGGAGAACCTGCGGATGGGCGTGTATCTGCGGCCCAAGGACCACGCGCGGCGGGTCGCGGCGGTCGAGGAGCTCTTCCCCGTGCTGGCCGACCGCCGCAGGCAGAAGGCCGGCGCGATGTCGGGCGGCGAACGCCAGATGCTCGCGATGGCCCGCGCCCTGATGATGGAGCCGCAGCTGCTGCTGCTCGACGAGCCGTCGGCCGGCCTGTCACCGGTCCATCAGGACCATGTATTCGACCGGTGCAGAGTGATCAACAGCGCGGGCGTCGCCGTGCTCATGGTCGAGCAGAACGCCCGCAGGTGCCTTCAGCTCTGCGACCGCGGCTACGTCCTCGACCAGGGCCGCAACGCGTACACCGGCACGGGTACGGCCCTGCTGCACGACGAGAAGGTGATCGAGCTCTACCTCGGCACGCTCGCCCGCGTCCGTTGACTCCCGTTTCCCCGGTCCTGCCTGTCGGCCCTCCCGGTCACTCCTCGGCCCTGCTGGTCTCGGTGCGCAGGGTCTGCAGCCGTCCCTCGTCGTCGTAGCCGTACACCTCGATCGTCGCCTGGCCGGGTTCGCCCTTGTCGGTGAAGTTCAGCGGGCCGCTCACACCCTCATAGTCGATGTCCCTGCCGTCGGCGAGCAGTTCCTTGCAGGCGGCGAACGAGTTGCACTTCTCGCCGTCCTTGGTGATCCCGTTCATCTCCTTCACGTACTCGGCGGGATCGTCGGACTCCGCCTTCTCGGCGGCGAGCGCGATCGTCGTCACGCAGTCGAAGACCTGCGGTGCGAACTGGAGCTCCTTCAGATCCGGTGCGAATTTCCTGAGGTCCTTCACGTACTGCTCGTTCGCAGCCGATGCCGGAGCGGTCCCCTTCATCCCGGAGAGCCTCTCGGGCTGGCCCGGGGCGACCAGCGAGGGCAGTTCCTCACTGCGCAGTCCGTCGGCGCCGTAGACGCCGATCCGGTCGGGCCCGATGCCGGACTCGATCATGGCCTGCAGGATCTGGGTGCCTTCCTCGAAGCCGATCACCACGGCGGCGTCCGGCCTGGAGTTCTCGATCTGCTGGACGACCTGGTCGAAGTTGGTCGCCTCCGGGTCATAGGTCTCGGCGAGCGTCACCGACGCGCCGAGGTCCTCCAGCGACTCCCGGGTGGTCTCCATCAGGCCGCGCCCGTAGTCGTCCGCCCGTGCGACCAGGGCCACCCGGTTGTGGCCGTCGTCGCGGACGACATCCGCCAGGATGGGCCCCTGCAAGGCGTCGCTCGGGACGGTACGGAAGTAGAAGCCGTCGTCCTCGTAGTCGGTGAAGGTGGGAGCGGTGTTCGACCCCGAACACTGCACGACGCCCGCTCCGGTCACCCGGTCGATGAACGACAGCGACATGCCGGAAGCCGCGGCGCCGATGATCGCGTCCACGCCTGCCGCGAGGACCCGGTCCGCCGACTGGGCGGCGACGGCCTCCTGTCCCGCCTCGTCACTGGAGACCACGGTCGGCACGGGCTTGCCCAGGACCCCGCCGGCGTCGTTGATCTTCTGTATCGCGAACTTCAGCGACTCGATCTGGGGTGGGCCGAGATAGGCCAGCTGTCCCGTCTCCGGCAGGACGTAGCCGAACTGGAGCTCACCATCGCCCGGCTCGGCCTGGGCAGTGCCCGTCGTACCGCAGACGGCTATCACAAGAGCGGCCGCGCTTGCGAAGATCGCGGACCGCCGCATCGACGTTTTCATCTCCGCCTCCGCTCGTCACAGGCGGCGGTGGTCGACTGGCCGGCCCTCCGCCCGCCATCTGACATGAGCGTAGAACGCTTTCGGAGTCCGGAAAAGTATGAAACGTGCACTTTTCGATGGGCTGTGCTGCTCGCTTCGGCCCTGCGTTCCCTCCGTAGGTCACGCAGGGCGCCTTGATCACAAGCGGAGGTGCTCCCTAGTCGCGTACGGTGACGCGCTCCGCCTCCTTCGGGGTGGACTTGGCGACCACGACGGACGGCCGCTTCCGCCGGGGCCGCAGGCCCGTGAGGGTGATCAGCAGGCCGGCGAAGGCGATGAGCGTCACGACCACCAGCCCGGGCCGGTAGCTGTCGAGGACGGCCTGCGGGGAGGCGTTGCCCTGCTCGGGGGAGTTCGCGGTCACCACCGCCGTCACCACGGCGAGGAAGATCGCGCCGCCCACCTGGACCGAGGTGTTGAGCAGCCCGGAGACCATGCCCTGCTCGTGCTCGTCGACGCCGTTGGTGGCCTGGACGTTGAGGGACGGGAAGGTCAGCGCGAAGCCCGAGCCGACCAGCAGCATCGTCGGCAGGATCACCGCCGCGTAGACCGGGTCGAGGTCGACGCGCAGGAACAGCGCGTAGCCGGTCACCATCAGGGCGAAGCCCAGCACCATCAGCCGGGCCGTGCCGAACCGGTCGATGACGGCCCCCACCTTCGTCGCGGACAGCGCCACCAGCGCGCCCGCCGGCAGGAAGGCCAGGGCCGTGTGGAGCGCCGACCAGCCGAGCAGTTGCTGCATGTAGAGGGTCACCAGGAACTGGAAGCCGATGTAGCTGCCGACGAACGTGAACGCGCCCAGTTGCGCCCGTACTTGGGGTCCCGAGCGCAGCACGCCGAGCCGGATCAGCGGGCTGGGGCTGCGCCGCTCCACGGTGACGAAGGCCGCCAGCAGGACGGCGACGGCGGCGAAGGACAGGACGGTCCGGGCCGACGCCCAGCCCACCTCGGGCGCCTCGACGACGGTGAAGACGAGCAGCAGCATCGAGGTGGTGCCGAGGACGGCGCCGGGGATGTCGTAGCCGCCCCGGCCGCGCTCGCGCTCACTGCGCGGCAGCAGCTTCAGGCCCACGAACAGGGCGATCAGCGCGACGGGAGCGGGCAGGAGCATCGTGAGCCGCCAACTGGCCTCCGTGAGCAGGCCGGAGAAGACCAGGCCCATCGAGTAGCCGGTGGCGCCACAGGTGGTGTAGATGGCCAGGGCGCGGTTGCGCAACGGGCCTTCGGGGAACGTCGTGGTGATGATCGACAGGCCGGCGGGGGCCGTGAAGGCCGCGCTCAGGCCCTTGATGAAGCGGCTGGCGATGAGCAGTGGCCCCGAGTCGACGAGACCGCCGAGCAGCGAGGCCAGCGCGAAGACGCCCAGCGCCACCAGGAAGACCTGGCGCCGGCCCAGCAGGTCGGCGGCGCGTCCGCCGAGCAGCAGCAGACCGCCGTAGCCCAAGATGTAGCCGCTGACGATCCATTGCAGCGCCGAGGTCGACAGGCCGAGGTCGGCACCGATCGAGGGCAGTGCGACGCCGACCATGGACACGTCCAGGGCGTCCAGGAACATCGCGGCACACAGCACCAGCAGGGTGCCCCAGAGCCGGGGAGTCCAACGTCCGTCGGACGTGGGAGAGGTGAGCGGAGAGGTCATGCCCCGAGACACTACATGCGCATGCATGAGATGCAAGCGCATTTAATTCAGGTGCAACAAACATGGTTCTCTGTTACGGTGCCGCGCATGGCGGCGAACCAGGCCGAGCAGGCGCTCGTGGAACAGTGGCGGGACATTCTGGCGCTGCACGCGCGAACACAGTGCGAACTCGACCGGGTTCTGCACGACCACGGCCTGTGCGCCAGCGACTTCGAGGTGCTCGACGTCCTCGCCGCGTGCCGGGCGGCGAAGGGCACTCCCTCCTACCGCGTCCAGGAGATCTCCGAGCGGATCCATCTGAGCCAGAGCGCGCTGTCGCGGCTGATCGCCCGGCTGGAGAAGGAGGGGCTCGTCGAGCGCTGCATGTGTCCGGAGGACCGGCGGGGCGTGCGCGTCGCTCTCACGGCGAAGGGGCGCACGCTGCACGGTGAGGTGCTGCCCGTGCAGCGTGCGGTGCTGGCGCGGATGCTGGCGGACGGCTAGGGCCTGTCGTTTGGCCCGCGTCTGCGATCTGATCCAAACGACAGGCCCTGGCCCGGTCAGATCCCTGAGGTCTCCCGCCACAGCTCGGCGAGCGCCTGGTCGCCCGTGACCGACGGCAGGGGAGCCCGGTTCCACAGCGCCAGGTACAACTGCTCGGCCGTGCCGGACAGTTCGCACTCGGCCTCCCCGGAGGCACCTCGGGTGGTCACGGGGGGCTCGGACGACAGCCGTACGGTCCACACGGCGTCGGTGTCGTCCGTGCGCACCCGCAGGACGCGCGGCTCGTCCGTGCGCACCCGGCTCTTGGAGCGGGCGTGGAAGCCGCGCAGCAGTTCGTCGATGCCGTCGGTCGCGAAGTCCGGGGTGAGGGCAGTGAGTCCTGCCCCGCGTGCGGACTCCGCGTCGAACCGGTGCACGGCAGTCTCGTGCGCCTGCCGCCGGCTCCAGAAGGCCAGCGGGGACGGCGCGGGCAGGAAGAACCAGCACTCCACATCGGGCGCGGCGTCGGCCAGCGTGCCGACGAGGAGACGGTGGCTGTCGCGGTACCAGGCCACGAGCTCCGCGCCGTCGAGGTCCGGGACCTCACCCAGCGGACGGCGCTCGGTGTGCCCCTGGGCGACGTAGGACGCGGCCCAGCGGTGCACCGCGCCCGTGTGCCGCAGCAGATCACGCACGTGCCATTCCGGGCACGTCGGCACCTTCGCGTCGGTCCCTGCCTCCTCGGCGGCCGCGGCCAGCAACCGGCCCTCTGTCTCCAGCGCTTGAAGGAACTCGGCGGTCTCCATGGCGCGAGTCTGCCGCATGGAGCACGCTCCAAGCGCCGGAATTTCCAGGGGACGCTACGGCAGCGGTGTGCCGCCCGTGGCGTTGACGATCTCGGCGGTGATGTACGAAGCGTCCTGGGAGGCGAGGAAGACGTACGCGGGTGCCATCTCGGCCGGCTGCGCGGGCCGCCCGATGGGCGCCTGCTGGCCGAACTTCTGGGTGTCCGGCATCGTCGCCGGGATGAGCGGCGTCCACACCGGGCCGGGCGCCACGGCGTTGACGCGGACGCCCTTGTCGATCACCATCTGCGCCAGCCCCTGCGTGAAGGTGACGATCGCGCCCTTGGTCGTCGCGTAGTCCAGCAGATGCGGACTGGGCTTGTAGGCCTGCACCGACGTCGAGTTGATGATGCTGCCGCCCTCCGGGATGTGCGGCAGGGCCAGCTTGCACAGCCAGAACATGCCGTACAGGTTGGTGCGCATCACCCGGTCGAACTGCTCGGTGGAGATCGCCTCGATGCCGTCGGGCTGCGACATCTGGTACGCCGCGTTGTTCACCAGGACGTCGATCCGGCCGAACTCCGCGACGGCACGGTCGATCAGTGCCCGGCAGTTCTCCTCCTCCCGTACGTCGCACGAGACGGGCACGGCACGCCGCCCGGCCTCCTCGACCAGCCGGGCGGTCTCCGCGGCGTCGTCCTTCTCGTCGTCCAGGTGGGTGAAGAGCACATCGGCCCCTTCCCGGGCGAACGCCAGGGCGACCGCGCGGCCGATCCCGGAGTCGCCGCCGGTGATGACGGCCTTGCGGTCGGTGAGCCGGCCGCTGCCCCGGTAGGACTCCTCACCGTGGTCCGGGGGCGGGTCCATGGGGCCGGTCCAGCCCGGGTGCGGCTGGTCCTGGGAGGGAAACTCCGGGGTGGGGTGCTGTTCGCCGGGGTGCTGCTGATCGGTCACGGGTCTGCCTCCTTGTGCATGGCGTACGGCCCGGTGATCACAACCGCTGATCACAGCGGGCGAGGCCACGGGTACCCCGATGCCGGGGTACGGATCACCTGGCTGCGGACATGATGGGCTGTGGCCCGTCCCGCCCGTGTGCACGTGTCAGTGGGCTGGGGGCGTGGAAGGATCAGGGCGCCGCGGCGCGGCGTGTCGCGAAACCGATGAGCGCGGCCACCGCGGCGAGGATCGCCACGCTGGTGAGCGCGGTCGGGAGGGAGAACCAGTCCGCCATGAACCCGATGGCGGGCGGGCCCAGCAGCATGCCGCCGTAGCCCAGCGTGGAGGCCGTGGCGACTCCGCTGGGGCCGGCGAGTGCGCCCGCGCGTTCCACGGCCACGGGAAAGAGGTTCGCCAGGCCGACGCCCGTGACCGCGTAGCCGAGCAGGGCCGCCCACAGGGCGGGGGCGAGCGAGCCGAGCAGCATCCCGGCCGCCGCCGTGGCGCCGCCCGCCACGACGGTCCGGGTCCGCCCCAGGCGCTCCAGGAGCGTCGTGCCGGTCAGGCGGCCCACCGTCATGGCGAGCGCGAAGCAGGAGTAGCCGATGGCCGCGGCACCCGGCGAGGCGTCCAGGTCCTCTTCCAGGTGCAGGGCGCCCCAGTCGGCCAGTGCGCCCTCGCCGTACGCGGTGCACCCGGCGATCAGGCCGAAGACGAGTACCAGTCCCCGGGTGCGGCCGTCGAGCCGGCGCGGGGCCGCGCCCTCCGCGGGCCGTTCCCGTTCCGGCGGTCCCGGCGGCTTCTGGCGCAGGAGCGTGGGGCCCGCCACGGCCGTGACGACCAGTCCGACGACGGTGAGCAACAGCAGGTGCCGGGTGGGGGAGAGGGACCCCGCGACCAGAGCGCCCAGCCCCGCGCCGATCATGCCTCCCAGGCTGAACGCGGCGTGGAAGCTCGGCATGATCGGCCGCCGCATCGCGGCCACGAGGTCCACGGCGGCGCTGTTGAAGGCGACGTTGATCCCGCCGTACGCGGCGCCGAACACCAGCAGGACGAGGCCGAGCGCGAGGGCCGAGTGGGTCAACGGGGGCAGGGCGACGCTGAGGGAGAGCAGGACGGCGCAGGCGACGGTGACCCGGTGGTTGCCGTAGCGGCGGCACAGGCGACCGGTGAGGATCATGGTGACGACGGCTCCGGCGGAGACGCCCAGGAGGGCGAGTCCGAGGGCGCTGGCGGAGGCGCCGGTCTGTTCCTTGATGGCGGGGATGCGCACGACCCAGCCGGCGAAGACGAAGCCGTCGAGGGCGAAGAAGACGGTGATCGCGCTGCGGAGTCGGGAGAGTGAGTTGCCGTTGCCCGGCACGGCACTGTGCGTTCGGGGTTTGTTTATTTGCGGCACAAAGTCAGGCTAGGTGGGTGCGCGCGCCACGACAAGGTGCGCCGCGGGGACGAGAAGGTGCGACGCTGGGACGAGAGCCATCCGCCGAGGGAACTCGGGAGCGTACATGGGACGTGACGTGCCGGCCCTGGTGTTCACACGGGAGGACCGCCGTCGGTACCGGGCCAAGATGCAGACCGACCTGGAAGTGCTGGCCCGGATGCTGAGCGAGTCCAGCTTCGAGAGCGAGCGCCCCCGGGTCGGGCTGGAGATCGAGCTCAACCTGGTGGACGACCGCGGGCTGCCCGCGATGCGCAACACCGACGTGCTCCAGGCCATCGCCGACCCCGCCTGGTCCAGCGAGCTGGGCCGCTTCAACCTGGAGATCGACATCCCGCCCCGGGAGCTGACGACCGGCGGCCCCGGAGCCTGGGAGCAGACGATCCGGGACGCCCTGAACCACGCCGAGGGCCGCGCCTCGGCCGTCGGCGCTCACCTGATCATGGTCGGCATCCTGCCCACCCTGGACGAGGCGGACGTCAGCGAGTCCGCCCTCTCCGGTGACCCGCGGTACCGGCTGCTCAACGAGCAGATCTTCGCGGCGCGGGGCGAGGACCTGCGGATCAGGGTCGACGGCGTGGAGCGCCTGTCGACGTACGCCGACACCATCACTCCCGAGGCCGCCTGCACCAGTACCCAGTTCCATCTCCAGGTCGCCCCCAAGGAGTTCGCGGACTACTGGAACGCGGCCCAGGCCATCGCCGGCGTGCAGATCGCCCTCGCGGCGAACTCGCCCTTCCTGTTCGGCAGGGAGCTGTGGCGCGAGACCCGCATCCCCCTGTTCGAGCAGGCCACCGACACCCGCCCCGAGGAGATCAAGGCCCAGGGTGTACGGCCCCGGGTGTGGTTCGGGGAGCGGTGGATCACCAGCGTCTTCGATCTCTTCGAGGAGAACGTGCGCTACTTCCCGGCCCTGCTGCCGCTGTGCGACGACGAGGACCCGCAGCAGACGCTCGACAGCGGCGGCGTTCCGCAACTGGGCGAACTGACCCTGCACAACGGCACGATCTACCGCTGGAACCGCCCCGTCTACGCCGTCACCGAGAGCGGCCCGCACCTGCGCATCGAGAACCGGGTGCTGCCCGCCGGCCCCACCGTGGCCGACATCATCGCCAACGGCGCCTTCTACTACGGCCTCACCCGCGCCCTGGTCGACGAGGACCGGCCGATCTGGACGCGGATGTCCTTCTCGGTCGCCGAGGAGAACCTGCACACCGCGGCCCGCGACGGCATCGACGCCCGCCTGTACTGGCCCGGCACGGGTGAAGTGCCCGTCGCGGAACTGGTGTTGCGTCGCCTGCTGCCGCTGGCCCACCGGGGCCTGGAGCTGGCCGGCATGGACGCGGCCTGGCGCGAACCCCTGCTGGGCATCGTCGAGCAGCGCTGTGTCACCGCCCGCAACGGCGCCCTGTGGCAGGCGGAGACGGTCCATCATCTGGAGAAGACCGGCGTCTCTCCGACCGGCGTGAGGCGCTGCGGCAGATGACCACCACGTACATGGACTACATGCACATGAACGCGCCCGCGCACACCTGGCCGGTGGACTGACCGCCGCGGCATCGCCGGGTCACGCGGGGCTGGGCGCGGCCCGGCCGCCCCACTCCTCGGCCGCGCCGCCCCAGTCCCCGGCGGCCGTCAGCGGGACGGGAGCGGGCGGCTGCGCCGACGTCGTCAGCTCGATGCGCCGTCCCTCGGCCGACGAACGCAGGAGCGCGGTCATCGTCTCCAGTACGTGCAGGGCGAGTTCGCCGCTCGCGCGCGGTGCCCGCTGCCCGTCGGCGGTGATGAAGTCGAGCAGTCCCACTCCCCGTGCGCCGTCGGCGTAGCCCGCGGACGGCGGGAGCGTGCGCCACTGTGTGTCGCCGAGTTCGAAGAGCCGTACGTCGCCGTCGAAGCGGTTCGGATCCGGGACGGCGAGCGTTCCCACCTCGCCGTGGACCTCGATCGGGGACGCCGTGGTGGCCACCCCGTCGAAGCTCGTCGTGAGCGTCGTCAGCGTCCCGTTCACGTGCTCCAGCACACCGGAGACATGGCTGTCCACCTCCACCGGTATCCGCTCTCCCGTACGGGGGCCGGAACCGATGACCCGCTCGGCGCGCAGCCTGCTGGACGCCCCCGTCACGGCCCGCACCGGGCCCAGCAGATGGACAAGGGAGGTCAGGTAGTACGGCCCCATGTCCAGCAGGGGGCCGCCGCCCTCGGTGTAGTAGAAGTCGGGGTGCGGGTGCCAGCGTTCGTGGCCCGGGGTGACCATCACGGCCGAGGCGAACAGGGGGCGTCCGATGCTCCCCGCCGCCAGCGCCGCCCGCGCCGTCTGGACCCCGGTGCCCAGCACGGTGTCCGGCGCGCACCCCACTCCGACGCCCGCCCGCGCGGCGGCCGCCATGACGGCGTGGGCGTCGCCGAGCGTGGCGGCGAGCGGCTTCTCCCCGTAGACGTTCTTGCCGTGGCCGATGGCGCCGAGGGCGACTTCGGCGTGCGCCCCGGGGGTGGTGAGGTTCAGCACCGTGTCCACGTCCGGGCTGCTCAGCAGCTCCTCGACGGTCAGCGCACGGACGCCGGGCAGTTCGGCGGCGACCGCGGCCGACCGGGAGGCGTCGAGGTCGGCGACCGCGGTGACGCGCACGGCGGGATGACCGACCAGCGTGTCCAGGTACGCGCGGGAGATGACTCCGACCCCTACGACGCCGATGCGGTGCGCGTCGCCCACAGCATGCCCCTCTCGATGATGGTGCGGACGTGGGGGTTCTCCAGCACGTCGAGGCTGTGCCCCGGCGTGGTCACCACGATCCGCCCGGCGCCCCACCGGCGGGTCCAGACCGCCGGTGAGGTGACCGGCCGGTGCCAGGGCTCCCACGGCCGGGTGGGATGCGTGGTGGTGGCCAGGACGTCGATGAGGTCGTCGTGGAGCACCCAGTACTGCTCGGTGTGCAGGTCGAAGTCCTCGATGCCCGCGGTGACGGGGTGCTCGCGGCCGGCTTCGGTGACGGTGATGGTGTGCGGCAGGAAGTTGTCCTCCGGCCCGCCCCGGCGCTCGCACGGTTCTCTGCCCGGGTGCGTGGCGAACTGTCCTCCCACCAGGTGGAGATAGTCGGAGGAGGCGCGGAACGAGTCGGCGATGCCGCCGTGCCAGCCGGTGAGCCCGGTGCCGGCCACGACCGCGGAGCTCAGCCCCGCGAGCTGCTCGCGCGTGATCTCCGACATCGTGATGCACTGCACGATCAGGTCGGTGCCGGCCATCTCGGCGGCGTCGGCGTAGACGTCGGTCGACTCCTCGACCCGGACGGCGTATCCGTTGCTCCGCAGGAAGGGCAGGAACAGTTCCGTTGCCTCGACCGGCTGGTGCCCCTCCCAGCCGCCGCGGACCACCAGGGCTTTCTTCAGCGTCATCGTGATCTCACTATGCGCCGGGCGTCCGCGCTCACGAAAGGGGGCCGGGCCTCACGAAAATTTCGCTGACGAGGCTCGGGCGCCGACCGTCCAACAGGCCGCGGTGAAGCGGACTTCCGAGCCGTGCACGAAGGGCTCGAAGGCGGCACGGACCGTCTCGACAACCCGGCTGCGGGTCTGCTCGTCCACCTCGGGCAGGTACATGCCCACCGGACCGAGCCGGGTGAAGTAACGGACCAGCTCCTTCTCGGGCAGGGTGCAGACCACGTCGACCGGCCGGATGTCGATCCCGGTCCAGCCGCTCTCCGCCAGGATGCGCCGGACCTTGTCCGGGTCCGCGAAGGCGAACTGTCCCGGCTCGTCCGGCCGGCGGACGGGCAGGTCCGGGAGCAGCGGTGACGCGGCGCGCTGGGCCGTCGTCATGAACGGGTTCTCGGCCGGATCGCGCCAGACGACGCACCGCAGCGCGCCCTCGTCCCGGGCCGCGCGCCGGAGGTTGGCGAAGGCCCGGACGGGATCGTCGAAGAACATGACGCCGAACCGCGAGATGACGGCGTCGAAGGCGGCGGGTTCAAAGGCGTGGTCCTGTGCGTCGGCGCAGACGAACGACGCCGGTACGTCTTCCTGTTCGGCGTACTCCCGGGCGGTGCTGATCATCGGTTCGGAGATGTCGACGCCGACACAGCGCCCCTCCGGACCGAGCCGTCGCGCCACGGCCAGCGTGAGGCCGCCCGTACCGCAGCCGACATCGAGCACGTGCCGCGCCTTTTCGGCGGCGACGGCATCGACCAGGAGCTCCTCGATGGGCCTGAACATCTCGTCCAGCACCCCCTTCAGCTCGCCCCAGGCGTGACCGGCGGGCCCTTTCCAGCGAGCTGCCTGCTCGTCGTCGGTCCTACGCGCAGCGTCCATGGCCGTCTCTCCTTCTGGTTGCCTTCGTCGTCCCGGGATGACAGCGTTCTACTTCAAGTCGACTTGAGGTCAAGGCAGAATGGCAGAACTGGACATCGCCGAAGTGTCGCGCCGCGCCGGGGTCCCGGCGTCGACCCTGCGCTATTACGAGGAAAAAGGGCTGATCTCCTCGACGGGCCGGCGAGGCCTGCGCCGTCAGTACGACCCCGGCGTACTGGAGCGGCTGGCGCTGATCGCGCTGGGGCGGACGGCCGGGTTCTCGCTCGACGAGATCGCGCTCATGTTCGCGCCGGACGGCCAGCCGCGTATCGACCGGCGGATGCTGGCGGCCAAGGCGGAGGAACTGGACCGAAGAATCCGTGAACTGGGCGTACTGCGCGACTCCCTGCGCCATGCCGCCGCGTGCCCCGCGCCGAGCCATATGGAGTGCCCCGCCTTCCGCCGCCTCCTCGACGCCGTGGCGTCCGGCGGTGTCGCGGTGCCGGGCAGGCGGGTTCCCGGCAGGTAGGGGCGTCGGCGCTCTTGGTCCAATCGTGGTTCGTGCTTTGCCCGATTCCCGGTGTTCCGTGCCTAGCCTCGGCTCCGAACTTGGGAGGCCGCAGTGCTGAAGACCGTGAAGGGGCAGGCAGCGGGTCTGACGAAAGACCAGCGCAACGCCTTCCTGGCCGCCTATCTCGGCTGGGCGATGGACGCGTTCGACTATTTCCTGGTCGTGCTCGTCTACAGCGAGATAGCCGACGAATTCCATGTCTCCCTGACCGACATGGCCTTCCTCACCACCGCGACGCTGGTGATGCGGCCCGTCGGCGCGCTGCTGTTCGGCATGTGGGCGGACCGCCGCGGCCGCCGCATACCGCTCATGGTCGACGTCGTCTTCTACTCGATCGTCGGATTCGCCTGCGCCTTCGCCCCGAACTACACCGTGCTGCTGGTGCTGCGCCTGCTCTACGGCATCGGCATGGGCGGCGAGTGGGGCCTGGGAGCGGCCCTGGCCATGGAGAAGATCCCGGCTTCCAGGCGTGGCTTCTGGTCGGGGCTGTTGCAGAGCGGCTATTCACTGGGGTACCTGCTGGCCGCCGTGGCGTTCTTCGTCATCGAGCCCGTCTTCGGCTGGCGGGGACTGTTCGCCTTCAGCCTGCTGCCCGCCCTGGTCGCGCTGTGGGTGCGCAGCCGGGTGAAGGAGAGCGAGGTGTGGGAGAAGAGCGTCCGGCTCAACCGCACCCCCGCGCACCAGGTGTTCAAGGACCCGGCGGTGCTGCGGCGCTTCGTCTACCTGGTCGCGCTGATGACCGCCTTCAACTGGATGTCGCACGGCACCCAGGACATCTACCCGACCTTCGTGAAGAAGGGCCTGGACCTGTCCGCGAACACCTCGATCGCGATCGCCGTCGTCTACAACATCGGCGCCATGATCGGCGGTGTGCTGCTCGGCGCGTACTCCGAGCGGCTGGGCCGCCGCCGGACGATCATGATCGCGGCGGCCGCGGGCCTGGTCGTGGTGCCGTTCTTCGTGCTGTCCACGACCGTCGGCTGGCTGATGCTGTCGTCCTTCCTCATGCAGGTCTGCGTACAGGGCGCCTGGGGCGTGATCCCCGCGCATCTGACCGAGATGAGCCCGGACGCCGTCCGGGGCTTCTACCCGGGCGTCACCTACCAGCTCGGCAACCTGATCGCCGCGCTCAACCTGCCGATCCAGGAGGCCCTCGCCGAGCGCCACGGGTATCCGTCGGCGATGGCATGGACCATCGTGCCCACACTGGCCGTGGTCATCCTGCTGAGCGCGATCGGCAAGGAGGCCAAGGGGGTCAACTTCGGAACCAGCGGCCCGCAGGCGCCGAGCGCGGCGGCGACGGGGACGGCTCAGCCCTGACGGGCGGCGTGTGCGCTTCACGCCGTGGGAACCCCCGCAGCCTGGTGAGCACCCGGCGCCGCGCAAACCCTCGGCGCAGGGCAGGCCTTCGGTGCCGCGCAGGTTTCCGCCGCGCAAGTCCCCAACACGCATAAGCCCTCCGCCGCGCAACACTGAGCGCCGTAGGGGTGGCTGGTGGTGGTCGAGTGCGGGTGAGCTGTGGCTGGTCGCGCAGTTCCCCGCGCCCCCAGGAAGAAAGCCCCCGCCGCCGCACAAGCCTTACCTGTCGCC